>JAENVZ010000274.1 GCA_016650315.1 Alphaproteobacteria bacterium
CGCCATAGCGGACAAGGCCGTGCCAGCCGGAAAAGGCGATGATGCCGCCGACCAGCGTCACATAGCCGTGGATCAGATTCAAAACGCCATATTCGGTGACGCCCAGCATCCGCGCGGCGATGACCAGATAGCCCAGGCTGATGACCCCGGCTGCGGCCTTGCCGGACAGCAGTGCGAACAGATTGCCAAATATCTGGCGGACGCCCGATTTATGCGCTTTCATGATTGCAGCGCTGCAAGAATTGCGTCGGCCGCACGCCGCGAAGAAGGTGTGGGACGCAGATCAAACGTGTCTGACACCAAAGCCTGTTGTGTAGACAGATACTCGGCGTGGCTGGCGACGGCCGCATCTATCTGCGTAATGATGTCGTCGGCGCTGCGGGTCACAGGTCCCGCCTGCCAATGCTTGTAATCAGCGTTACCTTGCCACCTGGCTGCATGCGCATCGAGGAACAGGCAGGGGCGCGGGCGGATCAGAAATTCGTAAATCTGGCTGCTGACATCGCCAAGATAAATGTCAGCCGCCTGCGTATAGCTCATATCGACGCTATAATGGCTACCAAGGTCGATCAGCATGTTGGGCGCATCAAAATAACGTTGCGCCGGGCGACGGACGCGACCCATTGCCAGTGTGTCGATGGTAAAATTGATCTTGCGCTGGAACAACATCACATGCGGCGCGAAAATCAGATTGTATCGCCGGGTGCGGTAAAATTGCTCGAGCACCGCCTCACCCATCTTGTACCAGGATGACAGGTGCGGGGAGGGGTGCGGATTGTACAAAACGGTTGGTAGCCCATTTTTCTGCAAAGGAAAGCGGGGTGGCGTTTCGGGTAGCAGATCGAACTTGCTGTAGCCGACAATGGCGATCTTTTCCGGCGCCACTCCTGCGTCCCGAATCAGGCGGTCACGAATCTTCGGTCCCGCCACAAGGACCAGATCGAAGCGGGCGCTTTCCCGATTAAACCCGATAGCCCGGTCCCCCGCGCCATGCCGCGTGTGGATCAGCTTGACCCCGGACAAACCATAACGGGTTTTGAGCAGCAGCGATGATTTTTCCGATACCACAATGGCGTCGAACCTGCGGAAGAAATCCAGATTGTCACGATAGACTGCCAACCGCCGGGCGGGCAGCAGTGGATCAAGCGCTGCTGAAACAAGCCGCGACCAAGGCCGCAGAACACCTAAATGGACCAGAGCAACCTGCCCCAGAGAATCCCCGGCGATTCGTCTGATTTCCTCTTCCAACCCTGGATGTGTTACCGCCAGCGTGACCTGAACGCCTGTATCCTGCGCCAATGCCAGAGCGATGGGCAGACTATGTGCGATCTGGTGCGTCTGATCGTGATTGAACAGGAAACAGATTTGCACCACGAATGCCCGGCTTCCTTTGCATGAAGGGGAATGGAGGGGCCAGTACATCATTGTTGGGGGTGCCGAAAGAGCCTATTGCAATTGACGGTCATGCGCTTGCCATGCAAAGGGGCAGAATATGACGGCGGCACGGCATTCAGCCTTCGCAGGGTTGTGCCAGATTGCCAGGTGAAAATAATCGGGGAATGGACATAATGGCCGAATTCACATTGCCGAAGAACAGCAAGATCAAGGGCAAGGGCGCCGTGCACAAGGCGTCTGCGGGCGCGGCCCGGGTGAAAAATTTCAAGGTTTACCGGTACGATCCCGATTCGGGCCAGAATCCGCGCTACGATCAGTTTGAAATCGACCTCGACGAATGCGGCCCGATGGTGCTCGATGCGCTTATCAAGATGAAGAGTGAGCAGGATGCTTCGCTGACCTTCCGCCGGTCCTGCCGCGAGGGGATTTGCGGGTCCTGTTCGATGAACATCAATGGCAAGAATGGCCTCGCCTGCACCACCGCGATTGAAGATTGCAAGGGCGAGGTTCAGATCACCCCGCTGCCGCATATGGATGTGATCAAGGATCTGGTCCCCGATTTCACGCATTTTTATGCGCAGTACAGCTCGATCCAGCCCTGGCTGAAGACCGTGACGCCGCCCCCTTCGGGCAAGGAACGGCTGCAATCGCCCGATGATCGCGCAAAGCTGGACGGCCTCTATGAGTGCATCCTGTGCGCGTGCTGTTCCACAAGCTGCCCCAGCTATTGGTGGAATTCGGACAAGTTCCTTGGCCCCGCCATTCTGCTTCAGGCCTATCGCTGGCTGGCTGACAGCCGTGATGAAATGACCGGCGAGCGGCTGGACGAGCTGGAAGATCCCTTCCGCCTCTATCGCTGCCACACCATCATGAACTGCGCCAATGTCTGCCCCAAGGGCCTCAACCCCGCCCGCGCCATTGGCGAGATCAAGAAAATGGTGGTCGAGCGCCAGCTTTGAGCGCGTCCGGCGTCAGCATCGATCAGATGTTTCATATGGGTCCGGATCCAGACGATCCGGTCTGGATGCTGCTCGAACCACAGGCCGGAGAATATTTTGTCCAGCTTTTTGGGCCGATTCGGCTGAAGGCGGAGGGGCCTTCGCGGGTGCGTTGCCGCGTGCAGGGCGCGCTGCGGCATCAGAATTTAATTGGAACGGTCCATGGCGGCTTTGTCATGGCCCTGGTTGATCAGGTGCTGTTCCTTTGCCCCATGGCCTTGGGGATAAAGGGCGGTATTGAAGGCTCAACGCTGGACACCGCCACGCAATTTTTCGCGCCGCTGCTACTGGAAAAGCCCATTGACGCAGTGGTTGATGTGCTGCGCGAAACGGGCCGCTTCATATTCATGCGTGGCCTGATCGAGCAGGATGGTCAGCCGGCCGTTGCCTTTTCAGGAACGATCCGGAAGTCGAGCGCCGGGTGAAAACCGTTATCGAACACTATGAGGCGCTGATCGCCGCCGGGGAATTGCGTCCCGATCCCGACCAGTTGGCGGCGGCGGTACGGCTGAACAATCTGCAGGCAGAATTGGAGGCGGTTCCGCCACGCGGTTCCGTTCTGTGGCGAATGCTGGGCAAGGCGCCTGAACCTCCGCGCGGTCTTTACATGTGGGGCGGCGTTGGGCGCGGGAAGTCCATGCTGATGGACCTGTTCTTCGATCAGTTGCAGGTTCATCGCAAACGGCGCGTTCACTTCCACGAATTCATGATGGAAGTGCATGACCGTTTGCGCGAAGCTCGCAAATCCGAAAGCGGCGATCCCATTCCGCCTGTCGTCGCGGCGATTGCCGATGGAGCACGCGTGCTCGCCTTCGATGAAATGGTGGTCAACAACATGGCCGATGCCGCGATCATGTCGCGCCTGTTCACTGGCCTTCTGAATGCCCGCGTAACGGTGGTGACGACGTCGAACCGCCCGCCGTGCGATCTGTACAAGGACGGCCTCAATCGCGGACTGTTCCTGCCTTTCATCAGCCTGCTCGAAGAGCGGCTGGACGTAATGACACTCAACGGCCCGACCGATTATCGCCTGGAACGGCTGGGTGGCGTCGATATGTGGCATGTGCCTGCTGGTCCAGAAGCAACAAAGGCACTTTCGACCGCCTTTTTCCGCCTGACCGATTATCCGCCAGAAGACCGCGCCCATGTGCCGGCAGAGGATATAGATGTGCATGGCGGCCGCGAGTTGCATGTGCCCAAATCGCTGAAAGGCGTTGCCGTCTTTTCCTTCAAGCGCCTGTGCGCGCAAGCGCGCGGTGCCGCTGACTATCTGGCCATCGCCCGGAAATATCATAGCGTCATCATTGTGGGGATACCCCGGCTTGGTCCTGAAAAGCGCAATGAAGCCGCCCGCTTCAAGACGCTGATCGACGCGCTTTACGAATATAAGGTGAAGCTGCTCGTCAGCGCCGAAGCAGAACCTGCTCGACTGTATGAAGAAGGCGATGGCGCGTTCGAATTCGAACGCACGGTTTCACGCCTGATGGAAATGCAATCCAACGATTACCTGGCCTTGGGCCACGGCGAGAAATGAAGACAGGCTTGCTAGGGAGATGGCGTTGAAGCAGCGCGTACTCCTGCGAAAGCAGGAGTCCAGAGCCACAAGCGCCACCCCAAATTTCCCTGGATTCCTGCTTTCGCAGGAACACAATATATTTTTGACATCGAAGGGCCGAAAAGTCCCAAAAACCGCCCCTTACCCCTTCGCGCGGATCATTTCCTCAATTGCCACGAATTTCTCACGTGGGGCGCCATCGCGGGCGCGTTGCGTTTCTGCCTGTTCGATCTTCTGCCAGTCACGGAAGGTGACAATCTCCACGCCTCGCGCACCCAGCAACGCATCCAGACCGGAACGTCCGGCCTTGCCTCCACCCTCACCAATATCTTCTGCGATTTTGTCGGCAATCATATAACCGTCCGGGCGATTGGTGCCGATGGTCCCGGTTGGACCGCGCCTGGCCCAGCCAACACAGTAAAGCCCCGGCAATATCCGCCCTTCGTCATTGGCGAACCGGCCCCGGCCATGTTCATAAGGCACACCCTCAATTGGCGGAGTTGAATAGCCGATACAGCTGACGACCATGCTGCAATCGATGCTGTAGTGCTCACCCGTGCCCCGGCTGCGCAGTTGATCGTCCAGTTCGGTTCGCTCGATGATGATGCGTTGCACCTTGCCGTCGCCTTCAATGGCCACAGGCATGGCGTAAAAGTCGAATTCGATGGTGACAGGCTTGGCAACCGGATTGGCGGCAAAGTCGCGCAGATGAGCGACGGATTTGCGCACACCCGGTTCCAGCAGAGCATCGGCTCCCTCTTCCGGCAAGTCGGTTGAATCGACACGGGGCGCGGCGCGTTCCAGATGGCCCAATTCGCCTAATTCCTTGGTCGTCATGGCGATCTGATGCGGTCCACGCCGGCCAAGGATGGTGATATGCCGCAACGCGGATTTCTTCAGGCGTTCGAGCGCATGAGCGACAATGTCGCTACCCAGAAACTCCCGATCTGTCTTGGCCAGAATGCGGGCGACATCCAGTGCGACATTGCCGTTGCCGATGATGACCGCCCCTGTACCATCAAGAGGCGGTTCCAGCGCCGCAAATTCGGGATGGCCATTGTACCAGCCCACAAAGGCGGCGCTGCCGATCACACCAGGCAAATCGCCCCCCGGAATCCCCAGCGGCCGGTCCTGAGGCGCTCCCGTTGCAACTATGACGGCGTCATACAGGTGTTGCAGTTCATTGATGCTGACATCCTTGCCGACCAGAACATTGCCGACAAAGCGTACATTATCGGTCAGCGCCACCGCCTCATAACGGCGCGAAACGGCTTTGATCGACTGGTGATCGGGGGCAACGCCAAAACGGATCAGGCCATAGGGAACAGGCAACCGGTCGATAATGTCGATGCGCACATTTTCGCCGAAAAGTTTCTGGCACGCTTCGGCGGTATAATAGCCTGCAGGTCCCGATCCGATTACCGCCAAATGCCGCATGAAGCTCTCCTGCTTTTTCACAAAGATGCTAACGCCGAAACACGTGGGCGCAAGCGGTTTCGGGGAAGTTGGATCCATCAAGATCTATACAGGGGACTGAACGGTTCGGATGATGGACACGAAAGCCATCGTCGCCCAACTCTTACCCCTTGATGTACTTTCCTGGTTCTCAAGATCCCTCTACTATTTTCAAAAATGTTCCTGTTGGAAATGCTGTCGCAGGATACTTTAGCCGATAGCTATGCCGGCCCGATATAATTGGGATAACGGATATTGGATTCGGAACAGTAACAATAGATGCCGCTATCCATTTAAGATATTTGCGGTTTGTCCAGTATTTATTAAATCTTGTATGTCAGACAGGCAGATGATGCTTGCTGCTGATTCACACTCCTTCCCTTCCAGGCGCCCCGAATGGCTCATCGCGCTTGGTTTGGCCGAAGATTCAGATAGTCTGGATTCGGGCTGGCTGTCTGATTCCATTCAGTTCACATCGGGTCTGTGGCCGGCTGTCCTGCTGGCCCGCTATTGCGCCGTGTTGCTGACGCTGGCCCTCAATCCGCTCTACCTGAATATTTGGCCCATGATGATCCTGGCGATGCTGCTGCTTGGCGACATATCGGCCTGGATAGGTTTGCGGAGTCAATGGGCCAAAGCCAATCCTCCCTATCTGCGGCTGAGGCTGTTAGGACCGGCAATGGCCGTTTCTGCAATGGCATGCGTTCTTCTGTTCGCTTCCATCCATCAGGAATCGGTACATCTGACGAGTATTGCAGGACCCGTCATGGCAATGGGTCTGAGCATCATGACGCTCATCATCCTGTCGGGTCAAAGACTGCTGGTCCTTGGCCATCTTATTGGTGCGACAATAGGTATCGCACTGTCTGTCCGGGGCCTGCCGGCCTTGCTCGTCTCATTTGCCTTTCTGGCGGTAGCAACAATCCTCATATTGATGCAGGCGCGCCGCGACTTGCAGACAATGATGCGAAGAAGGGGCGCAATAGCACGGGGCGAACGCGCAGAACTGTTGCTTGCAGAGCATGAACGGACAGGCAAGGGCTGGTTCTGGGAAACCGATAGCCAAGGCGCACTGACCTATGTGTCCGATTCGCTCGTCACAACGTTGGGCGTCGAAATGCAGCAGCTCATTGGCCGAGCATTGATCGACCTTGTTGTCGGCAAAGATAAAAACGGTTCTGAGGAGCGCACGCTTGGCTTTTACCTGTCATCGCGCACGGCTTTTTCCGACATCGTTATGTGGGCAACGTGCGAGGATGGAGAGCGCTGGTGGTCTATTTCGGGTCAACCGATCTACCGTAAATCCGGTCGGTTCAGTGGATTTCGCGGCAGCGGAACCGATCTGACTGAAATGCGGCAATCGCAGGCGCAAGTCGCTCGCCTCGCCCAGTTCGACGAATTAACCGGCCTTGCGAACCGCGGGCAAATGCACGCTCTCCTGGAAACACTCATCAAGGGCCAGCCGGGCCGACCGGGAGCATGCGCCTTGCTCCTGCTTGATCTCGACCGCTTCAAAACCATCAACGATTCGCTGGGTCATCAGGTTGGCGACGCTTTATTGCGTCAAGTTGCACAGCGGCTGGAAAAATTGATCGGGCCAAAGGGCCATATCGGACGGCATGGCGGTGACGAATTTCAGGTGCTTTTACCCAACGCGCATACCCATCAAGCCCTTTCGGACATAGCGCGCGCCGTTATCACCAGCCTGTCACAACCCTATATGATCGATGGCAGCAAGGTTGTTATCGGTGCGACTGTAGGCATTGCCGTCGCACCGGGAGACGGGACCACGTCAAAGGAGCTTATCCGCAACGCCGACCTTGCGCTCCATTCCGCCAGGGCGGATGGATATGGACTCTACCGCTTCTATAAAGCTGCCATGCACAAGACTGCGGAGGACCGGCGACAGCTTGAACATGACCTGCGTGAGGCACTGGCCAATGGCGGCCTGCATCTAGGCTATCAGCCGGTCGTTTGCGCGGCCACGGAACAGATCAGCGGTTTCGAGGCGCTGCTGCGCTGGACGCATCCCATTCGCGGCGACATTTCGCCTGCGCTGTTCATCCCGATTGCCGAAGAGGCCGGCCTGATCATGCAGATCGGCGAATGGGCCTTGCGCACGGCCTGTCATGAGGTGGCCTCCTGGCCCGGCGATGTCCGGGTGGCGGTCAATGTATCGCCGATCCAGTTCGCCAATCCCTCGCTTCCCGCATTGGTAATGAGCGCGCTTGCATCGGCGCAGCTTGCCCCCGAGCGCCTGGAGCTTGAAATCACGGAGAGCGTGTTCCTGAACGACAGCGCGGATACAGACGCGATGTTCGCCAACCTAAAGCGGCTGGGCGTCCGCCTGGTGCTCGACGATTTCGGCACCGGCTATTCCAGTTTGGGCTATTTGAAGAAAGCGCCTTTCGACAAGATCAAAATCGACCAGAGCTTCGTGCGCGGCGCGGCTATTGCCGGCAACCGCAACGCCGCCATTATCAAGGCCATCGTCTCTCTGGCCGAAGCGCTGGGCATGGACACCACGGCCGAGGGCGCGGAAACCCATGACGAGTTGAATCTCATCCGTTCGCTTGGCTGTTCGCATATCCAGGGCTTCATTTATGGCAAAGCCATGACCGCAGCGCAGGCATTGGAGCATCTTGGCGGTGGCGAGGGGCTGGCTGTCGCGTCGGGATTCCAGAATGGACGTGAGGACCGGCGGACGATGCTGCGTTCCACAACACTGCGTCACAATGGCCATGCCTATCCTGCGCGCATCCGCAATATCTCAGGTGGCGGTGCATTGCTGGAGGGATTATGGAATATTCCGGCAGGCGCGCAATTCACCGTTGACCTGGCCGATGACTATCAGGTCGAAGCGACAGTGCGCTGGTGCTTTGAGGATCGGTGCGGCATTCAGTTTGTCGATGCCATCGACCTCAGCCTCCTTGCGCCTGCCCGTCCTGTCTTGCGCAAGGCTGGCTAAGGAAGAATGCTGACAGGGTGATGGCTTGCTGCTATCGGGCGGCAATGAACGACCGCAGCACGATACGCAACTTTTCCATTATCGCTCATATCGATCACGGCAAGTCGACTCTGGCGGACCGGCTGATTCAGCGGTGCGGCGGTCTGACTGACCGGGAAATGTCGGCGCAAGTCCTTGATAATATGGATATTGAAAAGGAACGCGGCATCACGATCAAGGCGCAGACGGTGCGCCTGAATTATACCGCGAAAGACGGAATCACCTATGAACTGAACCTGATGGACACACCGGGCCATGTCGACTTCGCCTATGAAGTATCGCGCTCCCTTGCCGCGTGCGAGGGCGCGCTGCTGGTCGTCGATGCCGCGCAGGGGGTAGAAGCGCAGACTCTGGCCAATGTCTATCAGTCGATCGAGCATGACCATGAAATCCTGCCCGTCATCAACAAGATCGACCTGCCCGCCGCAGAACCGGAAAAGGTGCGGCATGAGATCGAGGATATTATCGGCCTGGATGCGTCCGAAGCGGTGCTGGCGTCGGCAAAATCGGGCATTGGCATCGACGACATACTCGAACAGATCGTCAAGAAAATCCCCCCGCCCAAGGGCGACCGCGATGCCCCGCTGGAGGCGATGCTGGTCGATTCGTGGTACGACCCGTATCTGGGCGTTGTCATCTTGGTGCGCGTCATCAACGGCGTCATCAAAAAGGGTCTGGGCGTCAAGTTCATGAATGCGGGCACCGAGCATTTGATCGACCGCGTCGGCTGCATGAGGCCCAAGATCGAGCAGTTGCCCGAACTTGGCCCCGGCGAAATCGGCTTCATCACCGCGCAGATCAAGGAAGTCGCGCAAACGATGGTCGGCGACACCATCACCACGGTCAAAAACCCCGCCGCAAAGGCGCTGCCGGGGTTCAAGCAGGTCCAGCCGGTCGTATTTTGCGGCTTGTTTCCCGTCGATGCGGCGGATTTTGAGAAACTGCGCGATTCCATTTCCAAACTGCGCCTCAATGACGCCAGCTTCAGTTTCGAAATGGAAACCAGCGCCGCATTGGGTTTCGGCTTTCGCTGCGGGTTCCTGGGCCTCCTTCATCTGGAGATCATACAGGAGCGGCTGACCCGCGAATATGACCTGGACCTGATCACCACCGCGCCCAGCGTGGTCTATGAAATCCACATGAACGACGGGTCGATCAAGCAATTGCACAACCCCGCCGACATGCCGGAGGCCAATTATATCGATTTCATCGAGGAACCCTGGATCGAAGCGGTGATCTACGTTCCCGACGAATATCTCGGCTCCATCCTGAAACTATGTCAGGACCGACGCGGCATTCAGAAGAACCTGACCTATGTCGGTGGCCGGGCGCAAATCACCTATGAATTGCCGCTCAATGAAGTCGTATTCGATTTCTACGACCGGTTGAAAAGCATCAGCCGCGGCTATGCCAGCTTCGATTATCACCAGATCGGCCACCGCGAGGGCGATCTGGTCAAAATGAGCATCCTTGTGAACAATGAGCCGGTCGACGCGCTCAGCATGATCGTCCACCGCGGTACGGCGGAAGCGCGCGGACGCGGCATGTGCGAACGGTTAAAGGACCTGATCCCCCGCCACCTGTTCAAGATCCCGATTCAGGCGGCGATCGGTGGCAAGGTGATCGCCCGCGAGACGATCGCGGCATTGCGCAAGGACGTGACCGCCAAATGCTATGGCGGCGACATCAGCCGCAA
>JAENVZ010000275.1 GCA_016650315.1 Alphaproteobacteria bacterium
AGCGCAACCGGTTCGTCCGGCTGGTTGCGCATACGAACGGCGATGTCGCCCGAAAGCTGTTGCCCGACGGCATAGCGACGGATGGAATCGGCCACCGCAGACTGGTCCTCGCGCACGACAAGGTCGCCAGGATAGGAAGGCTTTTCGCCATCCTTGACCCCAACGGCACGGGCAAAAGCATCGTTGATGAACAGGAAACGCCCTTCCCGATCCGCCATGGCAAGGCCGAAAGGCAGCAACGACAGCAGCGTTTCAATATAGGAAAGCGCACTGCCGCCATCGCCGCCGCCGGCCTGTTCGTCGAGCATCAAGAGCAGCATCGGTCCATCGGGACGATCCCGCCGAACGGGAATTTGCAATAGTCGTATGGGGATGGCGCTGCGCTCTTCCCGCGCAAAAAAGACGCGTCCCTTGTTGTCCACGCGCATGAAAGACGCGAAGTCGCGGCCTGTGATGGTTGCATCATGACGTCCGGTCGCGCGCAAAAGGAACGCAGGATTGGCCGCCCTGATCCGCCCCTCCCCGCCGATCAGCGCACCCATGATCCCGGCGTCAGTAAACTGCCGTCCCGGCTCGCCCAGCAGCAATTTCATATAATCGTCGATGATATTGGCCTGCTTGACCGGCATGAAGCGCCAGAGCAGATAATCCTCCGCCCGGCCGGTACGGGTGATTTCCACGTCAAATTTCAACGCGCCTTTTGCAAGCCCATTGATCCGCCCTATGCCATCGCGCCAGGCCGCACGGCCCGCCGACGCCAGCTTCTCACCAGCATTCCCCTCCAACGCAAGGTCCGGCGGCGTCGGAAAGCCTTCGAACCAGTTGCCAAAAAGGTCACTGGCGCAGACCAGCCGCCCCGCACGATCAGTAACGGCAATAGCGACGTTGGAACTGTCCGCTGCCGCGCGCGCGATCGTCCAGTCGGGCAACACCCCATGCACCACTGGCGCTGGCGGAAACAGCCGCCTGAAATAGATGGCAAGGCCAGCGATGCCCAGAATGGCGGCCGCAAAACCAGCGGCGAATGCAGGTTCGCCCAATATCCAGTACAGCAAGCCTGCCGTCAGCACGGCGGTCACGCCGATCAGCGGGATCAGGCCACGCAGCGACACCTGCCCTGCCAGCATGGCTACATCATCATTGTTATGCAGCACGCCCTGCGTCGGCACGGATCACCTTTCCAGCGTAGATTTCCCCTGCCGCAATATCGGACCGGGGCCGGGATGAGAACAGCTTTATGTCAAAGCCGGTAATGAATGACGGGGTTGGGTGAAAAACGGACGTTGGCTATTTTTGAAAAGCGATCGTTCGGCATTCGGCAAACGGCGGTTGGCTGACACTACTGAACCAGTCTGAACGCCAACCGGGTAACTTTCCAAGGTGATCGATCAGCGTGTCCCAACCTGTGGCTTCCTCGTGAAAAAACCAGACTTTACCACCGATACTAACGTCGCAGCAAATTAGATCGGTTGTGATTTCGTCCCGCTTGTAGAACACGACCTCATCAATTTTGGAAAGCTGAAGCTGATCGGGCGTGAATGTACTGATATTCCTCATACCACTAGTCTGCCGAGCTAGAGCTATGACCGCAACTGGTTGTTTTCTTCCTTACCGTTAGGGGCGATTAGCTGCCACACCACCGTTGGGTTCGAGTAGCCTTCGAGCTTGTCGAGAACCGAAGTCGAGAACTCTGCGTGCTGAGGCATTTCTCGACTTCGGTTCTCGACAAGCTCGAACCTGCGCTCGAAACAAACGGAAAGGACCGAAAACTACCCTTCACATGAACGTCGGATGCGCATCCGTTCTTTTATGGCGATGCCTTCTATGCCATTTTCGCGCAATCCACGCCTTCCAGCCCCAGCCTGCAACCAGATAGCCCAGCGCACCAAAAACTGCTGCCAGCACAAGCAGGCCAAAGGCCGTAACCGGAACCGCACCGGTAAACCATTGCAGCCAGGTGCCGGGATCACCGCTGCGCACCTGCGTATTGAGTGGCTGGCCGTAAGTCATGGCATCCAGATGCAGGATCCATTGTCCGACCTTATAAGCAATGACCCAGATAATCGGCGTGGTGATCGGGTTGGTAATGAAGGTGGTGAGCGCGGCCACCGGCACATTCGCCCGGCAACTGAGTGCCAACAACGCTGCTGCCACAATCTGTGCAAAAGGAAAAATGATGCCGACAATGGCGCCCAGCGCCACGCCGCGCGGCACCGACCGGCGCGTAAACCGCCAGAGTTCCGGCGCAAGTACCCGGCTGGCAAACGGCGCAAGAAAGCGGTTCCCGCGCATCGATTCCTGCGTCGGGAGATTCCGGGCGAACCAGTTCTTTATCGGCGGCATTCGAATCAGCCCCGCTCCCGCATCAATCGACCCTGTTCGCGCTTCCAATCCCGGTCCTTTTCACTTTCACGCTTGTCATGTGTCTTTTTGCCCTTGGCGAGCGCCAGTTCGACCTTTGCCCGACCATGGCTGTTGAAATAGATGGAGAGCGGCACCAACGTCATGCCCTGCCGTGCCACCGCCCCATGCATTTTCGCTATTTCGCGCTCGCTCAACAGCAATTTGCGAAGCCTTTTGGGTTCGTGATTATAGCGGTTGCCATGGCTGAATTCCGGGATATTGCTGTTGACCAGCCAGACCTCCGCACCCTTCACCTCAGCATAGCTTTCGGCAATTGATCCTTCGCCGAACCGCAAGGATTTGACTTCCGTGCCGGACAGCACAATGCCCGCTTCATAAACATGGTCTATCGAATAGTCATAACGCGCGCGCCGGTTTTCGGCGACGGTCTTGACCTTGTCGAATTCTGCGTGACGCGGGCGGGCCATCAAATGAGTCCAGCAATTTCCAACGCTCGATCGACAGCAGCACGACTTGCCTCCGATGGCCAGGTAATGGGCAGGCGCACTTCGCCTGGCATGTCGGGCCGCACGCGACCCAGCGCATATTTGACAGGTCCAGGTGAAGCGTCGCTGAACAATGCATCGTGCAACGGGTACAGCCGGTCCTGCAATGCCAGCGCCCCGGCCCAGTCCCCACCAGCGCAAGCCGCCTGAAATTCGGCGCACAGACGCGGCGCGACATTGGCGGTCACGGAAATGCATCCCACACCGCCCATGGCAGCGAAACCGAGCGCTGTTTCGTCATTGCCGGAGAGCTGGCAGAAGTCGCTGCCACAAGCAAGGCGCTGTGCGGTGACGCGCCCCAGATTGCCGGTGGCATCCTTCACCCCGACAATCGTGGGGTACTGGCGCAATCGCCGCATCACATCGACGCTGATGTCGGTAATGGTACGCGATGGCACATTATACAGGACAATCGGAAGCGGACTACGTTCCGCCAAAAAAGCGAAATGCTGGAAAACACCTTCCTGATTCGGCTTGTTATAATAGGGTGCGACCACCAGCGCAGCATCAGCGCCAGCGGCTTGCGCCGCCTTCATATGTTCCAGCGCCGTCATCGTGTCATTCGATCCGCAGCCCGCAATCACGGGAACGCGCCCTGCGGTCTGTTCGACGCAGATCTGAATGACGCGATTATGTTCTTCGATGGACATGGTGGCGCTTTCCCCGGTGGTGCCGCAGGGAACAAGCGCAGCGCTTTTTTCGGCGATTTGCCAGTCGACGAGCGCCCGAAAAGCGCCCTCATCCAGCCTTCCATCACGAAAAGGCGTCACCAGAGCCGGGATCGACCCTGAAAACATGAAAAAACTCCTTCAATCCAGCGCTGCAACAAGGCATACTGCGCTCACGCTCAGGATAATATTCTTATCCTATAGCGTGGCGTTCAGCGCCTGATAAGGATTGAATGGGCATTATGTCCAGCATGGTATCAAGAATTGCACTTTTAACGGCCCTGGTCGGCAGCACATCATTCAGCATGGCGGCAGCCCCGGAGACGCCACAGACAGACTGGCAAAGCGTTCGCGACGTGATTGCCACGCCGGAACCGGACCCCTTTCGGGTCAATGCGGCGGTCAGCGAATGGCGCAGACTGAGCCAGAGCGATACGCTGAGTTTCCTTGAATATTCGAGCTTTCTGACAGAACATCCGGGCTGGCCAGGGGAAGAACGGATGCGCAAGACCGCCGAACAGGCGATCAGCCCGCTCAGCTATTCCCCATCTCAGGTCATTGCCTTTTTCACCGGATACCCACCCCTCTCCAATACCGGATGGGCACGCTATGCTATCGCCCTGTCAGCGAGCGGACGGCCCGGCGATGGGCAGACCGCACAGGATGCCGCACGGCGGGCCTGGAGAGGCGGCGCGCTCAATCTCGACGATGAAATGCGGCTGATGAGCCTGTTTGGTCGCACATTTACGCCCTCCGATCATGATATGCGGATGGATGCGATGTTATGGGCCAATACAGGCAGCGCCACCGACCGCCAAATCGCCTATACCTCCCCTGCCCGCAGGCCGGTGTTCGAGGCGCGGCTGGCGCTCAAGCACAAAAGCCCGGACGCATCGTTGAAGATGCAGGCCGCCGAAAGCGCTGCCGCCAGCGATGCTGGCTATATCGCCTGTCTCTTATACACATCTCC
>JAENVZ010000276.1 GCA_016650315.1 Alphaproteobacteria bacterium
CCTTTACCTGAGTGCCGACAGTGATGAAGGGCGCAGCGTCTGGATCGGGGGTCAGATAGACAGTGCCGACCATCGGCGATTTGACCGCATTGGCCTGCACAGGCGCTGCGATAGGCGCATCGAGTGCCGCCTGAGCCGGATTGGCTGCGACAGGCGCAGAGGAAGGTGGTGCCACATGATAGGTTGCAGGTGCCGCGTGAAGAGTCCGAACGACACGAATCCGGCGCTCACCATCCTGCACCTCGATTTCACTCAAATTGGCAACGTCCAGCATTTCGGCCAGATCGCGAACCAGTTTCACATCGACCTGCATTGCGCCCCCTTCATTTTTGTCAGCCATGCATATCCTCGTTGAATAAAGCTTTGTTGCCCCTGCGCCTATTCCCTCTCGCCAGAGAGCGCAACAGGGCCGTCGCTAAAGTTTCAGCGCCGCATCGAGCGCCAGAACATAGGAAAGCGCTCCAAAACCCGCAATCGTTCCCTTGGCCGCCTGTCCGACATAGGATTTGTGGCGAAATTCCTCCCGTTTGTGCGGATTGGACAGATGCACCTCTATCACCGGCGTCACGATGGACTTGATCGCATCATGAAGCGCCACCGATGTATGGGTGAAACTGCCGGGATTGAGGATCACCGCCTTTGCTCCCTCTGCCTGCGCCTCGTGCAGCCAATCGATCAGATGTCCCTCATGATTGGACTGACGGAAATCGATCTCCACATCCTGCGCCCGCGCCATATCCTCCAGCCGCCCGGCAATGTCATCCAGCGTGTCGGTCCCATAGATTTCCGGTTCCCGCGTGCCGAGCAGGTTCAGATTGGGACCATTCAGCACATAGATTTTAGTGGGGATTTTAATTGGGTCCGCCATAAAGACGTCCTTTCGGTTGCAGGCCAGTCATTCGCTTCCCTATATGGCGGCAAAAGCAAATGCGCAAAAGCGAAAGTCACAAAAGGCAGGAATGACGAATGAGCGTTGACGGCACCATAGCGATCAGGATCAACGGCGAACACCGCCGCGTGCGGGCCGGACTGACCCTCGCCGACCTTGCGAACGAGCTGGGCCTTGCGCCGGAAAAAGTTGCTGTAGAGCGCAATCTGGAGGTCGTACCCCGCTCCACGCTTGCGCAAGTCCGGGTCGAGGATGGCGATGAGCTGGAAATCGTGCACTTTGTTGGTGGCGGCGATATTGCCGCAAACGATGGTTGGCCAGAAAATGACAGATGGGAAGTCGCGGGCAAACGCTTCACATCCCGCCTGATCGTTGGCACCGGCAAGTATAAAAGCTTTGAACAGAATGCAGCCGCGGTCGAGGCATCGGGCGCGGAAATCGTCACCGTTGCGGTCCGGCGCGTCAACGTATCGGACCCCAAGGCGCCGATGCTGACGGATTTCATTGACCCCAAAAAGATCACTTACCTTCCCAACACCGCAGGCTGCTTTACTGGCGAGGACGCGATCCGCACCCTGCGCCTTGCACGCGAAGCGGGGGGCTGGGATCTGGTGAAGCTGGAAGTGTTGGGCGAGGCAAAAACGCTGTACCCCGATATGGTGGAAACGCTGCGTGCCACCGAAATACTGGCCAAGGAAGGCTTCAAACCGATGGTCTATTGCGTCGATGATCCCATCGCCGCCAAAAGGCTGGAAGATGTCGGCGCGGTCGCCATCATGCCACTGGGCGCGCCGATCGGATCGGGGCTGGGCATCCAGAACCGGGTGACGATCCGCCTGATTGTTGAAGGCACAAAATTGCCCGTTCTGGTCGATGCGGGCGTCGGCACCGCGTCGGAAGCCGCACAGGCGATGGAGCTTGGCTGCACCGGCGTCCTGATGAACACCGCTATTGCCGAAGCAAAAGACCCGATCCTGATGGCGCGGGCAATGAAAGCAGGCGTTGAGGCGGGCCGTATGGCCTACCTCGCCGGACGCATGGGACGGCGTATGTATGCCGACCCCTCCTCCCCGCTGGCGGGCCTGATTTAAGCGCTAACCCCCTGGCACTCCAAGCGTCTTTGCAGCTTCCTTGATCCGCACTGATTGCGACGGATTGGCCGCTACCGCATTTTTATAGGCGGCGCTGGCTTTCTCCGTTTCGCCCAGCGTCATGCGGCTGCGCATCAGCATGATCCAGCCCTGCACATTAGCGGGATCGGACTTCAGCTTGCTTTCCAGTCCCTCAACCATGCCTTGCACCATATCCTGCTGCTGGCCCGGCGGAAGGCTGGATGCCGCCTGCATCTGCTCCCGGTTCGGTCCAGGTATGGCTGCGGTGGCGATGTCCACCGGGTGAACAGGCGCTTTTGATTCGGTAGCGGCAAGCCGCTGTGCGACATCAATCTTGCTGATCGCGCCCGCCTGCTGAATGGTCCGGCGCAGGTCCGATTCCCACGGTGCCCCCGGCGGCGTGTCGGCAAGCAACGCGAACCAGTCGTCTATAGCACCTTGATGATCGCCACCCAGATCCCGGCGCACCGCCAGAAAATAGCGGGCGCGCGGATCCGCCTTGTCCTTCGATATGGCGGTTTCGAACGCTGTCACGGCATCCTTGGGCATGGGATCATGTTCACTGGCCATGACGATCGCCTCACCGAGCGAGGACCACAGCACAGCCTGTCCGGGCGCCAGTTCCGTCGCCTTTCGATAGGCGCTGGCGGCATCGCCGTACCGCCCCGCATCGAAATAGGCCCAACCCAGCATCTGCCACCCTTCGACATCGTCCGGCTTGTTCTTCAGCATGGCCTCAAGACCCGCTATGTCGGCGGGGCGCTTTTCGCTCGGCGATGCATTATCCACCACCGCAACAGAGTCCGCATGCTGGTGCACAACCTTGTATCCGATGGCGATGACTGCCACCAAAGCGGCAAAGATCAGGATGATTTGCGGGAGTTTCAGCTTTTGTCTTAACATATCAATTAAAAATACCCTTTCAGAGCGCCTATGGTCTAGCCTAAAGCCGTTGAAATGCTAGATTGTGCTGACGGTTCGCATCCATTCAATCGGATATCCAGCCAAAAGCGGCGAAACAATCGGGGTCAACGTGGGGAACATCGGTGTGAATCACCGCTATCGGATAGCCATTATCGGCTCCGGGCCAGCCGGTCTGAGCGCCGCCGCACGCGCGGCGCAGTTGGGGCTGTCCCATGTCCTGCTGGAAAAGACCGACCATCTGTCGGACACGATATACAAATATCAAAAGGGCAAGCACGTCATGGCGACGCCCAGCCAGCTTGTCCTGCGATCCAACATGGATTTCGACGCGGGCAAGCGGGAAGTGGTGCTGGGAACCTGGAACGATCAGGCCGCTTCGCAAAGCGTCAATGTCGCCTATCATGCAGAGGTCAAGGCGATTGCAGGCAGCAAGGGTGAATTTACGATCACCTCGACGAAAAGCGACACCTACGAAGCGGAAACCATCGTCTTTGCCATCGGGACGCAGGGCAATCCCAATTTGATGCGCTGCCCCGGCGGCAATTTGCCCCATGTGCAATATCAGCTCGACGATCCGGGCGAATATATTGACGAACATATCACCGTCATCGGTTCTGGCGATGCGGGCATCGAAAACGCGCTGGGCCTTGCCGCCGATCCGGCGCAACGCAATGTCGTCACCATTCTCAATCGCGGCGCCGATTTTGCCCGCGCCAAAAGCGCCAATGTGAAGCTGTTGATGCAAGCAGGCGAAGACGGGCGCATCATCATCCGCACCGAAACCGCTCCTGCCGAAGTGCGTCCCGGCGAACTGATACTCGATACCCGCGACGGGCAGGAAACGATCCGCTGCGACCGGATCATCGCCCGCATGGGTTCGGCGGCCCCGCGTAAATTCGTCGAAAGCTGCGGCATCGAATTTACCAGCGAGGATCGGGAGGCCTTCCCCAAATTATCACCCGTATTCGAATCGACCGCACCCGGCATTTTCGTCATCGGCGCGCTGGCGGGCTATCCACTCATCAAGCATTGCATGAACCAAGGCTATGACGTTGTTGAATTCATCAACGGCAATACCGCCCTGAAACCCGCCGACGAGCCTATATTGGAAGCCAAATTCGCAGGCCTGCCCGAACGGCGGAGCGTGGACGAATGGCTGGAATATCTGCGCGGCAATGTCAGCATCCTGAATGAGCTATCGCCGCTGCAAATGCGCGAATTCATGCTGGATTCTGAAGTCCGCGCCTATGCCCGTGGCGCGGTAATCTTCGAGCGACTGGATGTCGGATCATCGCTGTTCGGCATTGCAGATGGGTCCGTGCTGGTAGAGGTGAACAAGGACGATCCTTCCATCACCGTTCCCATCGGAAAAGGTTCGATCTTTGGCGAGGTTGGCCTGATTTCAGGCCGCCGCAGGGGCGCCACCATCCGCGCCGCCGAACACTGTATCGTGGTTGAAGTATCCCGCACCGCCGCGCTGAAGCTGATGGCCTCTGTCCCGGCCGCCAAACGCGCCGTCACCCGCATTTCCACCGAACGCCAATTGCTTCAGATGTTCGGTTCCGGCCTGACGCCGGCTGATGTGCAGGAAGTGCTCGACACATCTGAAATCCTTTCGGTCCGCGCCGGCCAGCCCATCATTACCGAAGGCGAGGAAGGCGAGGATATCTTCGTCATTCGCCAAGGCTCCATGATTGTGGAGAAAAATGTCGGCGGCAAACCGGTATTCCTCTCCTATCTTCCCGCTGGCTCCTACGTCGGGGAAATGGCACTGATCGCAGGCGGCAAGCGCACTGCAACGGTCAAGGCGGCGATCAAGTCCGAAGTCATCAAACTACAAGGCACGGCCTTCCGCCGCCTGATGGAAAACAAGCCCGCCTTACTGGA
>JAENVZ010000277.1 GCA_016650315.1 Alphaproteobacteria bacterium
CCATGGGCAGGTCGGCCATGGCGTTCTTGTAACTCATGCCCCGGGACAGGCGCAGCGCGTCGGTGATCGCTGCGCTCTTGTCCGAATAATGCCAGAAACGCACACCGCCTGCGGCCGGGCCAAGTGCTGTCGAATGGATCGCAATGACCGCAGTCAGGCCCGCTACGGGTTCACGGAACAGGTGTACCCCTTCGTGATCGTCGAAATCGGGTAAATCCCAAAGCGTAGGCATGATGACATGTCCCTAGTAATATAATTACAAGGCACAGTAATAATCTTCCGCACTGAAAATTGCCAGCCTGAATCTGCGGAGAAGAAAAAATGGGGCGACCGAGGGGTCTTGAACCCCCGACCTCTGGTACCACAAACCAGCGCTCTAACCAACTGAGCTACGATCGCCATAGCGTGCAAAAGCAACGCGGAGCAGGCACATAATGTCGGCAGGCCTCCAGCGTCAAGCGCTGTATGCGTATCAGGGAAAAAAGAGATGCAGCAAAAAGGCGCCGATTATCGGCGCCTTTTTGTTTCGCGAAGAAAATTCCTGATTGACTCTGCAACAAACGGTCGAACTGAAATCCGCGGTGGCCGCGAAGCCATGGAAAAAGGCGCCCCCGGAATTGGAGGCGCCGATATGATCAGTTAACCGAGTCTTTCAGGCCCTTGCCGGCCTTGAACTTGGGCTGGGACGACGCCTTGATCGTCATGGGTTCACCAGTGCGCGGATTACGGCCTGTCGAAGCCTTGCGCTTTGTAACCGAGAAGGTTCCAAAACCAACCAAGCGTACTTCGTCGCCTTTCTTCAGAGAACCGGTGATGGCTTCGAATACACCTTCAACGGCTTTGCTTGCATCACTTTTGGTCAGACCGCTGCTGTCAGCAACCGCACCGATGAGATCTTGTTTATTCATGCCTTGGGAACCCCCTTGTTTTCAATGATGATAGGAATCGCGGCGTTAAGGCGGACATAAAGGCGAATCAATTTCCGTCTGTCAAAGGGAAAGCGACGAAAAAACAGCCCAAAAGTGCGATCTAATACTTAACGAAACGAAAATAGGATAAATTAGCCGTCAATGCCGCACTGCAGCATCATTTTCGCCGTGGATGGAAGCCCCCGGCTGGGCCGCCAGATCGTCCGCTTCGGTCCAGTCGATGGGGCTTAAAGGTGCGGTCAGCGCCCGGGCAAGCACCTCATCGACATGGGAGACGGGGATGATTTCCAGCCCTTCTTTCACATTGGCTGGAATTTCGGCCAGATCTTTTTCGTTTTCCTGCGGGATCAGCACGGTCTTGATGCCGCCGCGCAGCGCCGCAAGCAGCTTTTCCTTTAGGCCGCCAATGGGCAGAACCCGCCCGCGCAGCGTCACTTCGCCGGTCATCGCCACATCCTTGCGCACTGGAATGCCGGTCAGGGTGGAAACAATCGAGGTCACCATGCCAACGCCCGCCGATGGCCCATCCTTGGGTACGGCGCCTTCGGGCAGATGAATGTGGATGTCCTTGCGATTATAAATGCTCGGCTTGATGCCGTAACCGGGCGAGCGCGCTTTCACATAGGAAAAGGCCGCCTGAATCGATTCGGTCATGACGTCGCCCAGCTTGCCGGTGGTCCTGATTTGCCCTCTGCCGGGGACGGTGACCGACTCGATGGTCAGAAGCTCGCCGCCGACTTCGGTCCAGGCAAGGCCCGTAACGGCGCCGATCTGGTTTTCTTCCTCGCCCACGCCATGGCGGAATTTGCGCACGCCAGCATAGGAGGCGAGGTTTTCAGGCGTGATGGTGGCCGTCTTGATTTCGCCTTCCAGAATCTTGCGTAATGCCTTGCGTGCCAGACGCGCCAGTTCGCGTTCCAGCGTGCGGACGCCCGCTTCCCGCGTGTAATAACGGATCAGGTCGCGCACGGCGTCTTCGGTGACGCTGAATTCCTTGTCCTTCAGGCCGTGCATCTCAATTTGCTTGGGTAAAAGGTGACGTTCGGCGATCTGGACCTTTTCATCCTCGGTATAGCCTTCAAGGCGGATGATCTCCATGCGATCCAGCAGCGCCTGCGGCAGGTTGAGCGAGTTGGCCGTCGTCACGAACATGACATCGGACAAGTCGATGTCGATTTCCAGATAATGATCCTGGAACTTGTTGTTCTGTTCAGGGTCGAGCACTTCGAGAAGCGCGGACGCGGGATCGCCGCGGAAATCCTGGCCCAGCTTGTCGATTTCGTCGAGCAGAAACAGCGGGTTCGAGGTTCCTGCCTTTTTCAGGTTGGTGACGATCTTGCCCGGCAGCGACCCGATATAGGTACGCCGGTGGCCTCTGATCTCCGCTTCGTCGCGCACGCCGCCCAGCGATTGGCGCACGAATTCGCGCCCCGTCGCGCGGGCGATCGAACGGCCAAGCGAGGTCTTGCCGACACCCGGAGGGCCGACGAGGCACAGGATCGGCCCTTTCAGCTTGTTGGTGCGCGCCTGCACGGCCAGATATTCGATGATCCGGTCCTTGACCTTTTCCAGCGCGAAATGATCCGCGTCGAGGATTTCCTGCGCGACCTTCAGATCTTTCTTGAGCTTGGATTTGCGGCCCCATGGCAGGCCAAGCAGCACGTCGAGATAATTGCGTACGACGGTCGCTTCGGCCGACATCGGCTGCATGGATTTCAGCTTCTTCAGTTCGCCCGTCGCCTTGGCGCGGGCTTCCTTGCTCAATTTCAGCTTGGCGATCTTGGTGGTCAGTTCGGCAAGCTCATCGCCGCCTTCCTCACCCTCATTGCCCAGCTCGCGCTGAATGGCCTTGAGCTGTTCATTGAGATAATATTCGCGCTGCGTCTTTTCCATCTGACGCTTCACGCGACCGCGAATCTTGCGTTCGACCTGCAATACGCCGAGTTCGCCCTCCATGAACGCGAAGATCATTTCCAGACGCTTGACCGGATCGGCCTCCATCAACAGCGACTGCTTGTCGGAAACCTTCACATTGATGTTGGCGGCGACCGCATCGGCAAGGCGGGCGGGGTCGTCGATTTCGCTCAATTGCACCGGTGTTTCGGCGGGTAATTTCTTGTTGAGCTTCGCATAATTTTCGAACTGTTCGATGACCGACCGCATCAGCGCGGTGGCTTCCGGGCCGTCCGCGGTCTTTTCTTCCATCAGGGTTACGTCGGCAACGACATAGCCCTCTTCCACCGTCAGTTTTTCAAGGTTGGCCCGTTGCTTGCCCTCGACCAGCACGCGCACCGTGCCGTCGGGCAGTTTCAGCAATTGCAGTACCGTTGCGACAACGCCCAAATCATAGAGCGCATCCCGGTCGGGATCATCCTCGGCCGGGTCAAGTTGCGCCACCAGGAAAATATCCTTGTCGGCTTCCATCGCCTTTTCCAGCGCGACGACGCTCTTGTCGCGGCCGACAAAGAGGGGAACGATCATCTGCGGGAAGACAACAATGTCGCGTAGCGGCAACAAGGGGTAGGAATGGGTCATAGATACTCCGAGAAGGACGCAGCACACGTCCGGGTTTTTCTCAATATGGGAAAGACGTTGAACATATCAATAATGGGCTATGAAGCGAGCTGCTGTTTGTGGGCCCTTGCGGACGTTAAGATTTCCGTTTGTTTCGAGCTTGTCGAGAACTGAAGTCGAGAAGGCTACTCGAACCGAACGGTAAAGAACCACCCAGAGCCGTTCGACAGTAGCACAATCGACCGATCAAAACGGCAGCTTGAAACCGGGCGGCAGGGGGATACCCGCCGTCATCTTGCTCATTTCCTGCTGGCTGACCTGATCCGCCTTTGTCCGCGCATCGTTGAAGGCGGCTGCGACGAGGTCTTCCAGCATTTGCTTTTCCGAAGGATGCATCAGGCTGTCGTCGATGTTGACGCCCGTGATGCGGCCCTTGGCGGTGGCGCGCACGCGGACGAGACCGCCGCCCGAGATGCCCTCGACCTCCATCCTGTCGAGATTGGCCTGCGCCTTTTCCAGTTCAGCCTGAACATTTTTCGCCATGTCCAGAATTTCGTCGAGATCCTTCATGCTGTCGCACTCCATTCGTCTTTGTCGTCAATCGGCAGTAATTCCGCGTCCGGGAAGGCCGCCATGGCCGCTTTCACAATCGGGGTATCCATAATTTCCTGCCGCGCCTGGGCTTCTGCTGCCTGTTCCTGTTCCAGCAGGCTGGGTTCAGCAGGGCCATCGCCCGTTGCGACCCGCCAGTTCATGCCGGTCAAACTCTTGAGGACGTTCGCCGTATCCCGGTTGAATTCGGCAGGCAAGGGCTGCACTGGCCGGATCACCAATTCAGGCGGTGCATAGCGCACAAGGCCGATATAATCGTGCATCTGTTGCGCCAGATGCGGCTTGCCCTTGTCCCAGAGCATGTCGATCAGCGCGCGGAAGCTCTCCGGCGCATTGTTTTGCGGCGATGGACTTGCCTGCGCCAGTGGCAGCGAGGGTTCAGTAAAGGAGGCTGCGCTTTCCGATGGTTTTCCTGCCAACTGGACGGGCAGGCTGCCGCCTTCCTTCAGCAAGCGCGCCAGTTCGCCGGGATCGGGAAGGGTGGCGGCGTGAACGGCCCGCAACAGCGCCATTTCGCAAGCCTCGATCGGCATAGCGGCGCTGGCCACTTCATCATGGCCCTTGAGCAGAAGCTGCCAAAGCCGATGCAGCGAGGCAAAGCCCATCTGGCTGGCCCAGTCGGCGAGCATGGTGCGTTCCTCGACCGACTTCATCGGATCATCATCCCCACCACGCCCAACCTTGGCGACGGTGATGGCGTGACAGACTTCCAACAGGCCCCGCATCAGCGCCAGCGGTTCGACACCCAGAATGTGCTGTTCCTGCACGGCGGCCAGCAATTGGGCGGCATTGCCTTCCAATATTTGTCCAAACAGCCGCCGTACCGCGCCCCTGTCAGACAGGCCGAGCATGTCGCGCACTTGCGCTGCGGTTACGCTGGAATCGCCCTCCATATCGGCGTGGGCAATGGCCTGATCGAGAATCGAGAGGCCATCGCGCACCGATCCTTCGGCGGCCAGCGCGATCAACGTCAGCGCTTCTTCTTCCGCTAGGACGCCTTCTTCATCGGCGATATGCGCAAAATGCGCGGCCAGCTTTTCAGCCGGAATGCGCCGCAGGTCGAATCGCTGGCAGCGGGAGAGCACCGTTACCGGCACCTTGTTCACTTCGGTGGTGGCGAACAGGAATTTGACGTGCGGGGGCGGTTCTTCCAGCGTCTTCAAGAGCGCATTGAAAGCGTTCTTGGTCAGCATGTGCACTTCGTCGATGATATAGACTTTGTAACGAGCAGACACCGCCGAATAGCGCACTGCCTCGATGATTTCACAGACATCATCGACGCCGGTGTTGGAGGCGGCATCCATTTCGATCACATCGATATGCCGCCCCTCGGCAATCGCCTTGCACGGTTCACACACGCCGCAGGGGTCAATGGTCGGCCCGCCGGTTCCATCCGGCCCTACGCAATTCAGCGCCTTGGCGATCAGGCGTGCGGTCGATGTCTTGCCCACCCCGCGTACGCCCGTCATCAGAAATGCGTGGGCCAGACGGTCGCGTTTGATCGCATTGCCCAGCGTCTGTACCATCGCATCCTGGCCAATCAGCTGTGAAAAATTCTGCGGCCGGTATTTACGCGCGAGCACGCGATAGGGTTGAGGGGAATCGGTCATGAGTGCTGTTCTACCCGTTCGTCCCGAGCGAAGTCGAGGGACGTTGCGCGAACATGTCTCGACTTTATTCCGTCGGAATGAAGTTTATCCTGAGCGCCTGCCTTGCAGGCAGTCGAAGGGCTCGACACAAACGGAATTTCATCGGGGTCCAGGGGAGTAGGAGCCGGAACGACCCGCGGCGAATTCGTTGTGGCTGCTTCCGTCAGGACCTGACCAAGTTGGCGAGTACCGCGTCCGCCCGACTCCCGCAGGCCATATGGGGGATTTGGGGCGAAGGTGCAAGAGAGGGGTTTTTAGCACGCCGATTCGGATTGCCGCAAAGTCCACTGGCTTTGCGATGAACGCGTCGTTAAAGAGCATTCCGAACATGCACGTTTTTGCCAATCCCACCCGGTTTCTGTCGATCGCCCGGCCATTGACCCCCTGGTTGTTCTGGGGTGGTTTGCTGTTGCTCCTGATCGGCGTGGCGGCAGGACTTTTCTATACGCCCGCCGACTATCTGCAGGGCGAAACTGTACGGATTCTTTACGTTCATGTGCCGGCCGCATGGCTGGGCATGGGCGGTTGGACCGGGCTTGCGGTCGCCAGCCTGATGCAGATCGTCTGGCGGCATCCGCTGGCGGGAATTGCGGCGCGGGCGATTGCGGTGCCGGGCGCGCTGTTTACCGCCATCTGTCTTGTCACCGGATCGATATGGGGCCGTCCGACCTGGGGCACATGGTGGGAATGGGACGGACGAATGACCAGTATGCTGGTGCTGTTGTTCCTCTATCTGGGCTATATTGCGCTTGCCAATGCGAGCAGCGCCAACGAAGCGGGCGGGCGCGGCGGCGTTAGCCGGGTTACCGCCATTTTTGGGTTGGTCGGCGCAATCAACATCCCGATCATCAACCGCTCGGTCGTATGGTGGAACAGCCTGCATCAAGGACCCAGCATTACACTGACCGGCTCGACCATCGACGGTTCGATGCTGTGGCCGCTCGGTTTTACGGTTCTGGGTTTCAGCTTTTTATTCGGTGCGGTCGTGCTGATGCGGATGCGGGCATTGCTCGCGCAGACCAAGGTGGAGGCGCGCTTGCAAAGGCTGGCGCGGGGGTAGGGGCATGAATCACTGGCCATTCATTATCGCGGCCTACGCGTTGACCTTTGCGGGGACGGCAGGCGTGTGCGTGTGGGCCTACACCTCGATGCGTCGCGCGGAACGCCGTGCAGCCATACTCACGCGGGAGCGGTGAGGAGATGGCAATGAAGGCCAAGCATCAGCGGCTGATTCTCGTTCTTGTGGCGCTGGCGGCGCTGATCGGCGCGGGCTTGCTGGCGGCGGCCGCCTTGCGTGATGAAGCCGCCTATTTCTATGCGCCCAATGATGTGAAGACCAAGGGTGTGGAGCCGGGCAAGCCGATCCGGCTGGGCGGTATGGTCGTCAAGGGCAGCCTGAAGCGTCTGGCCGATGGGGTCACCATCCGGTTTGACGTGACCGATGGCAAATCCACCGTTCCTGCCACCTTCAATGGCATTGCGCCTGACCTGTTCAAGGAAGGATCGGGCATGATCGCGGAGGGCGCGTTCGACGCCAAGGGCATGTTTGTTGCGAACAATTTGCTCGCCAAGCATGACGAACGCTACATGCCGCGTGAACTGGACGGCATGAAATATGACGAAAAGACGCACAAGGTGAGGGTGGAGAAGCAATGATACTGTCTCTCGTCCTCTTTTCTCCCTTTTCGTCATTCTCGCGAAGGCGGGATGACGGGTTTATTGGACTGGCAGACAGGTCATGATCGCTGAAGCCGGTCTTGCTGCATTGTGGCTGGCCGCCGCGCTGGCGGCGTTGCAATTCGGCCTTCTCTGGGCGGGTATTGCGGGACGCAAGGATGAATTGCTGTCTGCGGTGCGCCCGGTCGCGGTGGTTCAGGGGCTGCTCTGCGCCCTTGCCTTTGGCTTGCTCATCGTGTTGTTCGTGCGGTCCGACATGTCGGTCAAGCTGGTGATGATGAACAGCCATTCGCTGAAACCGATGCTCTACAAGATCGCCGGAACATGGGGCAATCATGAAGGGTCGATGCTGCTCTGGGTCACGATCATGGGTCTGGCGGGCGGCGCGGTGGCGCTGTTCGAACGCAGTTTGCGGCGCGACACCCATATGGCGACCTTGGGCGCGCAGGCGGTCATCAGCCTTGGTTTCTACGCCTTCCTGCTGTTTTCCTCCAACCCGTTCGAACGCTTGAATCCACCGGCGCCGGATGGGCAAGGGTTGAATCCGCTGTTGCAGGACCCCGGTCTCGCCTTCCATCCGCCGACGTTGTATTTCGGTTATGTCGGGCTTTCCGTAGCCTTTTCCTTTGCCGTTGGCGCGTTGATGACACACAATGTCGATTCGGCCTTTGCCCGCGCAATGCGGCCATGGGTGCTGGCGGCATGGATATTCCTGACACTGGGCATCACGGCGGGCAGTTACTGGGCCTATTATGAACTGGGCTGGGGCGGCTGGTGGTTTTGGGACCCGGTGGAGAATGCTTCGCTGATGCCCTGGTTGGCGGCGACGGCGCTATTGCACAGCGTAACGGTGCTGGCGACGCGCGACGGGTTGCGCGCCTGGACGATCATGCTGGCAGTCGTGGCGTTTTCGATGTCGATGGTCGGCACGTTTCTGGTGCGATCGGGCATTTTGACCAGCGTGCACGCCTTTGCCGTCGATCCTGAACGCGGCAGCTTCATCCTTGCGCTGCTCACGCTGTATATCGGTGGCGCACTGGCGCTGTTCGCCTTGCGGATCGGGTCGGTGCGCGAGGGCAAGCAGTTTGAAGCGGTGAGCCGCGAGGGTGCGCTGGTCGTCAACAATCTGCTGTTTTCCGCTATTTTAGGCATTGTGCTGGTTGGCACGCTTTACCCGCTGGCGGTTGAGGCGGTGACGGGCGAGAAATTGTCGGTCGGGCCGCCCTATTTCAACAGTGCGGCGGGACCATTGGCGCTGATGCTGGTGGTGGTCATGGCAGCGGGACCCGTGACGCGCTGGCAAAAGGACCGTGTCATGGTGGTGGGCAAGCGGCTTGCGATACCGGCCATCGTAACGGTCATCGCGCTGGCCGGTATCCTGACGCTCTTTGCCGGGCGCATCGGTGTCTTGCCGCTACTGGGTCTTACGCTGGCCTTTGGCGTTGGCGTTGGCAGTCTCGCGCCGTTGTGGAAGCGCAACCTTCGCCGCACGCCATTGTTCACATATGGCATGGTGATCGCGCATCTGGGTGCGGCGGTCAGCCTGGCCGGCATGGCGTCGGAAAGCGCGTTCAACAAGGAAAAGCTGATCGCGGCCCGCCCCGGCGACAGCGTCCAGATTGCTGACTGGACCGTGAAATTCGACAGTATCTCACCGATCGCCGGTCCGAACTGGACGGCGCTGGAGGGCGTGATGCTGGC
>JAENVZ010000278.1 GCA_016650315.1 Alphaproteobacteria bacterium
CGGCACCGCCCCCACCCTGCTCTACGCCTATGGCGGTTTCAATATATCACTGACGCCGGGATTTTCCGCCACCCGCCTGGCCTGGCTGGAACAGGGCGGGGCAGTTGCCATCGCCAATTTGCGCGGGGGCGGCGAATATGGGAAGGCCTGGCATGATGCCGGCCGGCTGCTGAACAAGCAGAATGTGTTCGATGATTTCATTGCGGCGGGCGAATATCTGAAGGCGCAAGGCATTGCCGGTGAGCATCAACTGGCGATCGAGGGGCGATCCAATGGCGGACTGCTGGTCGGTGCGGTCGTCAACCAGAGGCCGGACCTGTTCGCCGCCGCCCTTCCTGCGGTGGGGGTGATGGATATGCTACGTTTCGACCGGTTTACGGCTGGACGCTATTGGGTCGATGATTATGGCTATCCATCGAAAGAAGCCGATTTCCGCAATCTGCTGGGCTATTCGCCTTACCATAATGTTCAAGATGGCGTGGATTATCCGGCAATCATGGTGGTCACGGCCGATACCGACGATCGCGTGGTGCCCGGACATAGTTTCAAATATGCCGCAGCCTTGCAACATGCGAATATTGGCGACAAACCGCACCTCATTCGCATCGAAACACGTGCGGGTCATGGATCGGGCAAGCCGACTGATAAAGTCATTGAAGAATATTCAGACATGTACGCATTTATTGCGAAATGGACTGGTTTAACGATCAAAGACGTTTCCAGATAATTTTACCAAAATAGGACCAATCAGTTTTTGGCAGCGCGGGCCTTGGCTATGGCGGTCTTGAGGGCGTCATAGCCAACGGCGCCAGACAGAAGCTGATCGCCCACCACCCAGGTTGGTGTGCC
The DNA here is from genome assembly GCA_016650315.1 of Alphaproteobacteria bacterium. Taxonomy (GTDB): domain Bacteria; phylum Pseudomonadota; class Alphaproteobacteria; order Sphingomonadales; family Sphingomonadaceae; genus Rhizorhapis. The sequence goes on from JAENVZ010000278.1 coordinate 850, forward strand.
GGTCGCTTGCAACGATTGTGCGAGGCGCAGGTTGTTTTCAATTTCCGCACGGATGTCGCCTGCCGACATACCGCCTGCCAAGGCGGCGGGGTCGATGCCGGTTTTCTTCGCGGCGGCGTCAATGCTGTCTTTTGACGGACGCCCGGCGGCATAAAGCGCGCGGTGGAAGCGGCCATATTGGCCTTGCTTGGCGGCGTACAGGCTGGCCTTGGCGGCCTCGCCGCTTTCATCGCTCAATATCGGCAATTCGCGATAGACGACCTTCAGTCCCTTGTCCTGCGCGAGCAGCCGGTCGATGTCGGGCAGGCTGGCCCTGCAATAGCCGCAGGCATAGTCGAAAAATTCGACCAGAACGACATCGCCGTCTTTTGCCCCGTCAAATCCGCCCGCAAAGGGCTTTTCCAGTTCTGCCCGGTTGCGATCGACGATCGAGGACATCCGCTTTGCCTGCAACCGGTCGATGGCTTCGGGGATGATTTCGGGATGTTCGAGGATATAGTCACGAACAATCGTTTCCACCTGCGCGCGGTCCATTGTGCCGGATTGCGTGGGTAATTCAGCAGCGGATGAACCGCTCGCTCCACCCTGCAGCATCAAGGCGGCTGCGCCAGCGGCGGCAAGGAAGATGGTTGCGCCAAATGTCATCTGAAACGTCCTGTTCTGGTAAAAGGGCGGGCCACCGGTCGAGGAGAATAAAGCCGATCCGAGTAATTTGAACGCCGCCCACCGGGGCGCTGTACGCGGCTGTGCCGTTGCGGCACCAGTAGTTTGAGCGGTAATTTGTGCTTCCGGCTGAAGATTGGATTGCGATGCGGACTGTACCTGCGGCTTCGGTGGCGGCATGATATTCTGCCTCTTTACGGGTGGCGCGCTCGGCTCGTCAGCAAACAGGGGTAACGCACCCTGCGCGCCGATAGAATCGGAACGGACGGGGGCGGGCAGGGCTTCCCGTACGTCCATGCCATCAACGGCCACGCCCTCGTCTTTCAACAGGCGCATGAGTTCAGAAGGCACTGGCGGTGGCGGGCCGTCTGTGCCGCCTGCTATTGTGCGCACGGCCTTGGTTGCGACCTTTTTCGTCGCGGCCTGCATTCGGCCTTCAGCAATTTTTGAGCGTCCTCTGGCAAGTGCTGTGCGCAAGGCTTCTGTGCCGCGGACGATAGTCCGGCCTGCCTCCTGCGCCGCAGCGAGTGCTTTCCCCCCAGCGGCTGCAATTATCGGCCCGGATCGAGCCTGTGCGGCACCCGCCCCACGGCGCGATGCGGCCATGGTGGCACGGCCTGCACGAGATAATCCGGCGCGGAGCCGATCCGCCTTTTGCGGAAAATGCTGCGCCTCCACCCAATGTCGCGTTTGGTCGATCCGACGCGGCACATCGATCCGTTCGCCAAGGTCACGGGCGCGTCCCGGCAGCGTTTTGGCAAATGCGCCGCTTTTTACAAGCAACGGCCAGACCAGCCGGGCAACAGTTGCTGCTGCACCTTTTCCGGTTTTCGTCGCGCGTTGCAAGGTGCCGAACTCGTCGCCGCGGCCTTTCGGCGCATGATATTGCCCTCGGTCATCCCCCATTGCGTCGCCTATCGTTTCTTTTTGCTGTCAACGGCAAAGCGCGTGACCATTGCTATATCCTGCGCCCGCAACCAATCAGGCGTGCCTTGTTTTATCCCGGCCATGGCGGCTTCCGCGCTGTGCAGGGCCCGTTCGGGCTGACCCGTCATCTGATAGCGTTCCGCCGTCGCCAGCGCCGCCCGCGCCGTATCGCCCTGCCGCTCATAAACAACGCCAAGCTGATACCAGGCGAAGGGGTTATCCTTGTCCTTGTTGACAGCTGATTTAAGAACTTTTTCAGCTTCCGGCAGATAGCTGTTGTCGTCGGTCGCAACCAGCGCGTGACCAAGCAAGGCGGCAATCAACGGCTGGCTACCCGTTTCGGCGACGGCACGGCGAAGCGGCGGGATAGCCTCTGCCGGATGCCCCGATTCCAGCAATATCTGCCCTTCCAGTTCCAGGAAATAAGGGTCGTTCGGCGCTACGGCGAGAAGACTTCTGACTTCCGCCGTCGCCTTGTCGGGATAGGCGGATTTGTGCCAGGCATAAGCGCGGGCATAGTGGGCAGGAATGCTTTTGTCCGTTTCCGGGTACAGACGAAGCGTCTGGGCGGGATCGGATACAAAGCCCACCAGCTTGGCCTTCACCCGTTCAAAGCGCGCCTCCAATGTCGGATCTATGGGTTTGTCCCACGCCGGATCCTTGCGATATACCTCACCCAGCACGGCCATGCGCTCGCCGGACAGCGGATGGGTGCGGGCATAGCTGTCGGTTTGGGGAATGGCGAGCCGGAATTCCTGGTTCTGCAGCTTTTTGAAAAAGGCGAGACTGCCCTGTCCACTAACCCCCGCCTTGGACAGATAACGCGCACCGGCGAGGTCGGCCGAACTTTCCTGATTGCGTGAAAAGGCGAGATATCTGCCCATCGCGGCCTGTTGTCCGGCAGCCATGATGCCCATGCCCGCTTCGCCACCGCCCGCAGCCATGGCCGCCACGCCGAGCAGAAGGCTGAGCAGCGTGATGCCGGTCGCGGCCTTTATGCCTTCGCTTGATCGGATGATATGGCCGCCCTCGATATGGCCCAGCTCATGCGCGATGACGCCCTGCAACTGGTTCACATCATCGGCTTTTGCGACAAGGCCGCTGTGTATCCAGACGATCTGACCACCGGCGACGAAGGCGTTGATTTCCGGGTCGTTGATCAACAGCACCTGAACATTGTGGGGATCAAGCCCCGCTGTCTGAACCAGGGGCGCGGAAATATCATTGAACAGCGCCTCTGTCTCTGCATCACGCAGAATTTGCTGCGCCATGGCAGGCCGCACAATCAGCAGCATGGACAGGAACAGAAGGGCAAGGCCGCGAAGCATGCGCCTCCTATCGGCTATAAACCGCAGCCGATCAACGGAAAGGGAGGGTATCATCCACGCTTCATCGCGCAACAGGGCTGAACCGGGGATGAAAAGCATGACCCCCTTCCCCAATAAAGGGGAAGGGGGTCATGTCAGGAAGTCTGTCAGTTACCGAAAGTGCGCTGCCACCAGCCACGGCGAAGTGCGCCCTCCTCGTCGGTTTCGCCCACATCATTATTAGGGTCATTGGCCGGGGCCTGCGCCGCTGTTGGCGCCGATTCAGGCTGCGCAATGTTTTCGGCAGCAACCCCTTCCGCCACGGTGTCAGCGGCAGGTTCGGCTTTTTTCCGCCGTGTCCGCTTGGGTTTTTCGGCTGCTGGTTCAGCGACGGGCGCGTCATCGACCGGTACGATTTCCGGTTCGGCCTTTGGCGCGGCCTTGCGC
>JAENVZ010000279.1 GCA_016650315.1 Alphaproteobacteria bacterium
AACAAGACGCAAGAATTCGCCGAACACGATGTCGGCGGTATGTTCATCGAGATTGCCCGTCGGTTCATCCGCCAGCACCAGCGCTGGCCGGTTGGCGAGTGCGCGGGCAACGGCGACACGCTGCTGTTCCCCGCCTGACAACTGGCTGGGGCGATGGGTCAGGCGATGACCAAGGCCAAGCGAGGCCAGCAGGCTTTCGGCGCGCGCACGCGCGGCCTTTGGCTCCACATCGCGGATCATCTGCGGCAGGATGACATTTTCGGCGGCGCTGAAATCGGGCAGCAGATGGTGAAATTGATACACGAAACCCAGCGCATCGCGGCGCAGGCGGGTGCGGCCATCGCTCGGCAATTTGGCGGCCTCTGCGCCCTGGATCATGATGGACCCCTGAAAGCCGCCCTCCAGCAGGCCGACGGCCTGAAGCAGCGTCGATTTCCCTGAACCCGAGGGACCGAGCAACGCCACGATCTCTCCTGGCGCGATGGCAAGGTTCACGCCGCGCAGGACCTCAATCGTTTCGCCGCCCTGGGTGAAGCTGCGGCAAAGGCCCGTGACTTTCAATATGTCATTCATAGCGCAGCACCTGCACCGGATCGGTATTCGCCGCTTTCAGGGCCGGATAAAGCGTGGCGAGGAAACTGAACACCATCGCCATGACGCAAATGATGGTAATTTCGACCGGGTCCGCCTTGGCTGGCAGTTCTGTCAGGAAGCGGATAGATGGATCCCAGAGATTCTGTCCCGTCAGCAACTGTACGAAATTGACGACGCTCTGGCGAAAGAAGAGGAAGGTGAAACCCACGATCAACCCTGCGCAAGTGCCCAGGGCGCCAATGGTAATCCCAACAGTCATGAAAATCTTCAGCAAGCCACGACGCGAAGCCCCCATCGTGCGCAGGATAGCGATGTCCCGGGTCTTTGCGCGCACCAGCATGATGAGTGAAGACAGGATGTTGAACACCGCGACCAGAATGATAATCGATAACACCACGAACATCGCCACCCGCTCAACCGCCAGTGCTTCAAACAGGCTGGCGTTCATTTGCCGCCAGTCGGTGACAACCGCCCTTCCCGCTACCTTGTCGGCAAGTGGGGCCAATATACTGCCCACCTGATCGGCATTGACGGTTTCAACCTCGATCATACCGACGACATCGCCCAGCAGCAGAAGCGTTTGCGCATCCTCCATCGGCATGACGACGAAAGCCTTGTCATAATCATAGACGCCGACTTCGAAAATCGCAGCGATCTCATAGGATATTTCGCGCGGGATAGTACCAAAGGGGGTTGCCCGGCCAGCCGGATTGATGATGCTGATTCGGCTGCCGACCTGTGCACCCAGATTCTCGGCCAGGCGGGCACCGAGGGCGATCTTGCCGCTTCCGGCGACCACGTCATCCATTTTGCCCGAGACAACCTTGTTCTTCAACGTCGCATTGGTACGGATGTCGGACACCGCCATGCCGCGAACCAGAATCGCCTCCACCCGGCCATTGAAATTGGCGAGCAAGGGTTGTTCGATCAATGGCGTGGCGCTGGTGACGCCGGGGGTAGCTTTCGCCTCCTTCAATATATCCTTCCAGTCGGGAAGGCGACCGCCATAACCCTGCACCACCGCATGTCCGTTCAGGCCGACGATCTTGTCGAAGAGTTCGGCGCGAAAGCCGTTCATCACGCTCATGACGATGATGAGCGCCGCAACGCCCAGCATGACGGCAACCAGGCTGATTCCGGCAACCAGGAAAATAAACCCCTCCCCCTTGCCCGGAAGCAGGTAGCGTTTGGAGATCATCCATTCGTAACGGGAGAGAATCATGGGGTGTTTTATGGTCTTTCTATGCGGTCAGAACGCTCTAGGGACACTGAGGAGGAGAGGCAAGGAGATGTGCGGCCTTGATGGCTGTGGCCAAATAAACACAGGCTGACTCCAAAATGGACCACGAAGACGATTTCACGGTGACATGGCCTCACGCGATGGCATAGCTAGGTCATACGAGACACAGGCCAGAGGCCGTGGTTCAGGGATGCCGTAGTCCCGCCTGATGCTTTAGGGGGCTTCCAGGCTTGGGGGCACGGCACCAAGGGGGAGGCGAGCAATCGTCTACGGACGCCCGGGTCGGAAACGATCCGGGCGTTTGTGTTTGGACATAGACCTGGTCCGTGAAGTGCCAGAAGCGATGCAACCAGCATAACAGACACGCGCGAGGCGGCCTGAGCGGCAGCCAAATGCTGAAACATGGGGCCGTCCATCAGGGCGCTCTTTTCTTGCAACAGGTCAGGCAGGCTGTCAGCCGGGTCACAAAAGCTGACAGCCTGCCGTCATGCCGCCACGTCTAATCGACAGAGGCAGCGATCTCTTCCAATGTGGCGGGATCGAGGATCCTGATTTCACCTTGTTCGACAGCGGTAATGCCCGCCTGCGACCATATTGCCAGTTGCCGATTAATATTCTCTCGAGAAATCCCGGCGAACATGGCGAGTTCGGTCTGGCTCAAGG
>JAENVZ010000280.1 GCA_016650315.1 Alphaproteobacteria bacterium
GCTAACCCATGCGACGATAGCCGAATTTGAGGCACAACACGGACGGATTCCAGGCAGTGAGCTTGCTATATTGGCGTTGGGGCGCTTGGGCGGCGGCGTTCTTACGCATGCGTCCGACCTTGACCTCATTTACCTGTTCAGTGGTGATTTCAATGCAGAATCCGATGGCCGCAAGCCCTTGGGCGCCACCCAATATTATAATCGCCTTGTCCAGCGGATCAGCAACGCCATGTCGGTACAGACTGCATCGGGGCCGCTCTATGAGGTCGACACCCGGTTGCGACCATCGGGCGCTCAGGGCCTGATTGCGGTCTCGTTCGACAGTTTCGAACGCTATCAGAAAGAATCGGCCTGGACCTGGGAACATCTGGCGTTGACCCGGGCAAGGCCAGTTTTTGGGTCGGACAAGGCGCGGGATGCACTTGCCGCGATTATCGCCGATGTGCTGCATGTGAAGCGTGATCTGATAACCTTCATCGCTGACGCAGTAAAGATGCGCGGCGATATTGCGAAACACAAGCCGCCATCAGGGCCGCTGGATGCAAAGCTTGTCGAGGGCGGGCTGATCGACCTGGAATTCCTCATTCATGTGACGCAGTTCATGACCGACAGCGGCTTTTACCCAGAGTTGAGCAAGGCATTGGCCGCATTGGTGACGCAAGGTCATTTACCGACCGATTTGATTGCGGCACATGACCTTCTCACCCGGTATTTGATCGTATCGCGGCTGGTTGCGCCCGCAGCGCAGGAGCCGGCGGAGGCGACCCGTCCGCTGGTGGCGCGCGCATGTGGCAGCGAAAGCTGGGATGCGCTGCTTGAAAGCTATCAGGCCGCGCGGCAAAGCGTCATCAAGCCATGGCAGGCCATTGTCGCAAAATATGGAGAAATAAAAGATGTTGAGTGAAGGCGCGCAGGTTCCCGACGCCGTTCTGATGGATACTGATGGCAAAGGCTTTACCCTGGGCAGATATAAGGGAAATCCGCTGGTCCTCTATTTCTATCCCAAGGCGGATACGCCGGGATGCACCAATGAGGCGAAGGATTTTTCCGCACTGATCGGAGATTTCGAAAAGCAGGGCGCGACCGTGCTGGGCGTGTCCAAGGACCCGGTGAAAAAGCTTTTGAAATTTATCGGCAAATATGAACTGAAAGTCGTTCTGGCATCCGACGAGGCAGGCGGTTTTTGCGAAGCCTTTGGCACATGGATGGAAAAGAGCCTGTATGGCCGGAATTATATGGGCATCGCCCGCGCAACCTTCCTGATCGATGGCGGCGGCAAGATCGTCCGCGTCTGGCCCAAGGTCAAGGTGGCCGGGCACGCGCAGGACGTGTTGGAGGCGGTAAAAGCCCTTGGTTGAGGGTGCGGCAAACAGTGCTGGCGCGGCGGCATGTCATGTACTGATGACCGCCGATCCTTATGCCAAGGTGATGGCGGCGCGGGCGGCTGCGCGTGATTGGCGGTTGGGGCGGTTGACCCATGTTTTCGATGCCATATTGCCAGATCGTCCGGCGCGGCCCGATCGGCCCGAACTGCTGTTGCCAGCGCAAATGCCCCGGCGCGGCAAGGGGCGATCAGATCGCGCCCGGATCGCCATGTTGCACGCTCTTGCCCATATCGAATTTGTCGCCATTGACCTTGCCTTCGATATGGTGGGCCGGTTCGGGGCTGAATTCGAGCCGGAATTTACCGACGACTGGATGCGAGTGGGCGCGGATGAGGCAATGCATTTTGCCCTGCTGGATCGCAGGTTGCGGCAATATGGCAGCTTTTATGGAGCGCTACCTGCCCATGACGGCCTGTGGGGAGCGGCAATAGAAACCGCGCATGATGTCATGGCGCGGCTTGCCATCGTGCCGATGGTGCTCGAAGCGCGAGCGCTCGACATCACGCCGCAGACGATCGTGCAGTTCGAACAGGCGGGAGACTTTGCGTCAGGCAAAATGCTAGGGCGGATTTATCACGATGAAATTCGGCATGTCGGGGCAGGGACGAAATGGTTCAATCTGGCGGCGAAGCGAAAAGGGATTAGTCCGGAAAATAGTTACCAAATCCTTGTAAATCGCCATTTTCGGGGCGCTCTCAAGCCACCATTCAACGACTCGGCGCGTCGACAAGCCGGTTTAACCCAGGATTATTATGCTGCACTTGCACGAAAGGCTTAGCTGTGCAGACATAAGCGCACGGGATCACGGCAGTCGGGTTTGGAGAAACCTGGGCTGCTTGGCAAATAAGTGAATACGCAATGGGAAATCCCGGCGCGAAACAAAAAGTCGGGGTCTGCATGTCCACTTTCAAAGCGAACAACGATGGTTGCGGGAACTTGTTCCGCAAAATATTTGGGAATGTGTTGCCCGCCATCCCGTCTGCTTTGAAAATTGCCATGATTGGCGCGGCCGTTTCCGCAGCGGCTCCTGCCAGCGCCGCCGATGTTGTCATGGACAGCCAGGATGAATACGTGGCCGAAGCGCACAGCGCCCCTGGCAAGACCGATGTCGATTTCCGCACCATTTTCGTTTCGTGGAAAAAAATGGACAATGTGGCGCATTCCACCGTGTCCATTCCCACTCGCAAGCCCGTCGATAATCTGACTCTGACCAGCAATTTTGGTGTCCGTTCCGACCCGTTCAATGGCCATCGCCGTGCGCACAAGGGGATTGATATCCCCGGTCCCGTCGGCACACCGATCTATGCGACCGCCGATGGCGTCGTGGGCAGTGCGCAATGGGTCAACGGCTATGGCAATATGGTCGAAATCAACCATGGCAGCGGTATTGAAACGCGCTATGGCCATATGTCGAAGCTGATCGTTGCAGCGAATGAGCGGGTGCATCGCGGCCAGATCATTGGCCTGATGGGTTCAACCGGTCGCTCCACCGGCAGCCATCTGCATTATGAAGTCCGCGTTGACGGTCTGGCCGTCAATCCCGTTCCCTTCGTGGAATCCAACGACTATCTGCTGGCTATGAACACCAAGCCGCCGGTCGCTATGGGTGGTCCTGACGAAGAATAATCGCATTGTTGGGAACGGATTGCGCTCTGTCGCGCGTCCTGCCTTGCCGGTTCGGCATTGAATCCCTATCTGTGCACCATGTCTGACATCATCCTGACACCGTCTGCCGCCGCACGCGTGGCCACCATAGCCGAGCGACAGGGCAAACCCGCCATATTACGTCTGGCCGTAGAAGGTGGCGGCTGCTCCGGTTTTCAGTATCGCTTTGGTCTGGCTGATGAGATTGATAGCGAAGACCTGATGGTCGAACTGGATGGCGTAAAGCTGGTCGTCGATATGGTCAGCCTTGATCTGGTGCGCGGGTCCGCGGTCGATTATGTCGAGGATATGGGTGGCAGCGCGTTCAAGGTCACTAATCCCAATGCGGCCTCCGGCTGTGGCTGCGGATCGAGTTTTTCCGTTTAGGCTTTGACTGAACTTAAGCTACGAACGATCCCATGCGTATAGCGACATTCAACATCAATGGGATCAAGGCCCGGCTGCCCCGCTTGCTGGAATGGCTGGCTGAAACGCAGCCCGATGTGGCCTGCCTGCAGGAAATCAAGACATCGGACGAAACCTTTCCCGAAAAGGACATTCGCGACCTGGGCTATGGGTGCATATGGCACGGGCAGAAGGGCTTTAACGGCGTCGCTATCCTGGCCAAGGGCGAAGATCCGGTGGAGGTGCAACGCGGCCTGGATGGCGAACCTGAGGACGAGCATAGCCGCTATATCGAGGCGGACGTGATGGGCGTGCGCGTTGCGAGCATCTACCTGCCCAACGGCAATCCGCTGCCGGGGCCTAAATTCGACTATAAGCTACGCTGGATGAAGCGCCTGCGCGACCGGGCGGCCAGCATATGGGCAGAGGAAGTGCCAGCGGTGCTCGCAGGCGATTATAATGTCATTCCGCAGGACCGTGACGTTTTCTCTGTGCGCGCGATGCAGGATGATGCGCTGATGCAGCCGGAAAGCCGTGCGGCATACCGCCGCTTGCTGGGCGACGGCTGGACCGATGCGTTGGCAAGCCGATATCCCACAGGCGGAGTATGGACCTATTGGGACTATCAGGCAGGGGCGTGGCCCCGCGATGCAGGCTTCCGTATCGACCATTTGCTGCTCAGCCCCGCCGCCGCCGACCGTTTGACCGATGCGCAGGTCGACAAGGCGTATCGCGGACGGGAAAAGGCGAGCGACCATGCACCGGTCTGGATTGAACTGCGCTGATTGGTTTTCACCTGATTGTCATCTGCATGACATGGCCGTTTCACATTCTATCTGTAGACTCTGATCAAGGGGAAGGGCTTTGGCCCGGAACGTTTTTTCTTTCAGGGTGAAGGAACAAAATGTTTGCGTCAGCAACCATTGCAGTGGTTCAGATGGAACGGCCCGTGTCGGAAGCGGTGCGTGTCTCTCATGCTGGCATGAAAGCGCGTGCGCCGGCATCTGTGGTCAGAAAATGCCGTTGCCTGACTCTATCGGCGCGGTTCCTGCTATGGGCGACGCGTTATTCCGTCTGATAGTGTCCAACATGGCGCAAGCGCGGTGCGAACTTCAGAAGAGTCCTGTTAAAGCGCCTTGTCATAGATCTGGTAGATCTTGTTGATTTTGGCATCGATGGCCGTGGCAATGGCGTTCATACCCTGATTGTCATCGAGTACCCAGCCGATTTCGCTGCGAGTGGCTCCATAACGGCTGATGGCTTCGCGGCGGATATATTCGATCATCATGAAGGCAAGCTGGCTGGCCATACGGCTGGATTGGAGCTTTTGAACCACGCCCATCAACGGGACGCGCATGGTGCGCACCTTTGGTGCGCGCAACCACCAGAGCAGTTTGGCCCAGCCGAAAGGGAAGAGTGAGCCGTTCAAGGGCTTGATCGCTTCATTGAGGTCAGGCAGCGTCATCATGAAGGCGACCGGCTCACCATCGAGTTCGGCGATGCGAATCAAATCTTCATAGACAATGGGCTTCAACTTCTTGCCGGTAAAGGCGATTTCTGAATCGGTGATCGGGACGAAGCCCCAATTATTGCCCCAGGCATCGTTCAATATGGCAAGGATGATGGCTGCTTCCTGATTGAAATGAGCCTTTTTCACCTTGCGGATGCAGATACGGGGGTTTTTTTCGCCTGACTGGATGACGCGCTGGATCAGCGGCGGGAAGTCGTGCGTTATGTCCAGCTCATAGGTTTTGAGCTGTTTGATGGGGCTATAACCCATAGCTTCAATCCACGGCTGATAGGCTGCGCTATCGTGCCCCATCATCACCGTGGGCGGATGGTCATGCCCTTCGATCAGCAGACCCGGCTCCTCCCAGATCGAAATGGACAGCGGCCCCAGTGCGCGAGTCATTCCTTTCTCGCGCAACCATTGCTCGGCCATCTGGATCAGCGCGGTGGCGCTTTCCTGATCTTTGGCCTCCAGCAGACCCCAATTGCCTGTGCCGGGTCCCATGCCCTGTTCTGGCGACATGGCGAGTGCCAAGTGATCGATATGCGCTGATATGCGGCCAGTGACCTCTGTACCGCGTCGACTGAGGAAATATTGCGCCTCGCCATGTTCGAACCACGGGTTCTTGCCCGGCGTGATGAGGCCATAAACCTCATTTTTCAACGGGGGAACCCAGTTGGGATCATCGGCATAGATCGTCCAGGGCAGATCGACAAAGGCCTTCAGGTCTGCCTTGCCGGAGACGGGATGGATAGTGACGGCCCTTTCTTGCGTCATGTCTGAATTTCCCTGTTCAAGCGAAGCGTGTTGGAGTGCTTATTGGAAGAAGGAATGGCATTGGGCAAGCGCCGGTGGAACAGAGAAGGAAATTTTGGAGTCGTTCCAGCTCTTATACACCCGCTTAAGCTGCAGGAAGGAACTGCGCTTGCGGATCGCTATTTTCAGCGCAGTCGTCTTCGTCGTCGAATGTGACGACAAGAAATGCCTGATTTTGATTGGGACCAACTGCAAATTCATGGCTGAAGAAACGCTCATAAAATTCGTAGGAACGGTGATAGCAGAATATCGATGATCGAGAGCCGACGATGCCTGCCGTATCAATAAACAGGGGAATTTCGCTCAGCAGATACCGCACAGATAGGGCACTATCTATAGCTTTGATTGACGGCACGTCCTTGCAGGCTTGGTGATCGGACTCCGATTCCGGCAAGTCTGCAAGGGACCGGGCCTGATTGACCTGATCTGTCATGGCGATACATGCGTCGCGGAACCGGCGATCCGAATGAAAGGCCCGTTCCGTGTCAATCGCCAATTCCAAATATCGCGGGTTGCGGGACATATCGTCCCAGGTCAGCATTGCGGCAGATCCGCCACCCGAAGGCAGATCGGTTAGCATCTTTTCCACCCTGCGCTGCAGCTTGCGGCCCTCCTGTCGGGCCCGGCCCACTGCTTTGCTCGAGGGAATCCCGACAGCCGACAGCGTATATGCATGGGGTGCATCGAAAATGGGAACGTGGAACTGCGAAAATCTGCTGTGCGCCCAGTCGATCAACGTCCTTAGGCGCGGCTTGTTATAATAGCCATTGAACAGACTCACTGCGACGAGCGCATGGTCGGTTTCCCGAAATACATCCGCGCACCGTGCTGATAGAGGACAGGTCTTTGGGCCAAAATTTGGAATATCGTCTTGTGCCACAAAATCCCTCCTTAAATATTAGTGACTTGTACTAATATTTATTACACGCGCGTGAATGCGCTTGGGAAGGCCTATCTCTCCTGTTGCTCCATCTTTATGACGTTATAAACTGGTTCCGACCCTAATCCCGGTCGCGCTGACGCGGATGGCCGGTGGCAACGATGCCGCCCGACAATTGCTTTACCTGAGGGTAGCGCTTCGCAACCTCGTCGGTATAGCCAAGGTTGAAGACGGTGAAGCTTTTGTCCTTGCGTTCATGCCGTTCGTAGAACGTGCCGAACATGCGGTCCCAGAAGAAATTGGTGATGCCATAATTGCCCTTTTCATCATGGAAATGATGGGCCATGTGCCGCGCCTTCATCAGCGCGAGATACGGGTTCTTCGGCTTGTAGGACAGATGCTGAATGCAGTGGCAGAATTCATAGAAGCAGGTAGTGAGCAGACCCGCACAAAGCGCGATGGCCGCGCCGCCAAGACCGCCAAAGGCATAGCCGATGGGGGTGGTCGCAATCGCGATTGTCGGCAGCGTCGTATGCAGCGCGCCGAAAAGCACCTCCAGATGATTAGGATCCTGATGATGGTCATAATGGATGCGCTTCCATGTGGCGGCGAGGAAAGGCACCTTGAACATCCAGTTGCTGTGCAGCACCCAGCGGTGAAGCGCATACCAGACTAGCGGATAAAGCAGAATGGCCGAAGCGATCGACGCAAGGGTAGGCAGCACGGGAGCGGGATTATAGACCCACACACCGGCAGCCAGCACCGCCAGCAACAGATAGGCAATGATCGCCGGATACTGGAAATAGGCAACGACCAGTTCGCGCAGCGTCATCCGGTCCAGATGGTGCGAGCGATTCCAGAAGCCGGTGCGTTCCATGTCAGCCGTTTTCACGTTGGACCTCTTCAATCTTCCATGTCCTGTACAGGACGCCTAATATAGTGTCGGCCTATCGCGCCGCAATAAGGCCCTTTTAGGACGGCCTGGGGGTCATGCTGCCACATTTGCCGCAAGCTCCATGGCCGTGATGTCATTCCTCTGTCCGAATGAGGATGGTTTCACCCACCAGCAAAAATAGCAGAAAGGGTGCCCACGCCGCCATTAGGGGAGGATATGCACCCAGATTGCCCATAGCGAGCGCAAAATTGTCGGCGACGAAATAGGCAAAGCCAAGGCCCATGCCGATGACGGCGCGAAGAAACAATTTCCCCGACCGGGCAAGGCCGAAGGCGGCGACCGCACCCAGAAGCGGCATCAGCACAGCCGACAGGGGGCCGGAAATCTTGTGCCACAAATTTGCCTCCAGCGATGCGACGGGCCGCCCGGCATCCTTGAGATCGCTGATCGCGGAACGCAATTCCGTAAAGGAAAGACCATCTGGGTCGACTTTCGACAGGGTGAACTGGTCCGGCCGCACCTCGGGCGCAACGCGAATCGTGCCGAGCTGTTCCTGAGTGCCGCGCGCCACGTCGAAACGCACTGCGTCCTCCAACTGCCACATTCCGCCTGCATATCGGCCGCGTGGTGCCTTGGTAATGCTGTCCAGGATATTGTTGGTCCGGGTGAAGATGCGGACATCGGCTAGTTGGGCGGAGGCGCCCCGGCCCATGACCATGCCCGCCTGGATCAACTGACTGCCCTCCCGGACCCAAATATTCGTTTTCACGCCGCTGTTTCGCGGGATGGGGCCGTAATCGACATGTTCCCAGGCGCTGAGCGTAGCGTTTGCGCGGGTGACGACCCGTTCTTCAAAGGCGAAACTGATGCCGGCGACAAAAATGCTGGAAAGGATCAGCGGAGCCAGCACTTGATGCGCGGAAAGGCCCGCGGCCTTCATCGACACGACCTCACTGTTTTGGTTCAGCGTGGCGAGCGTGATAATCGTGCCCAGTAACACCGAGAAGGGAAGAAAGCGGTCAATAATCTGCGGCGCGCGCAGGCCCACATAGCGCCATAATTCAGCGTCGCCATTGCCTGGATACGCAAGAATTTGACCAGACTTCCCAAGCATGTCGAGCGTTTGCAACACGATCACCAGCAAGGCCAGCACAGCGAAGGTGCGGGCCAGGAACATCCGGGCCATGTAAAAGGCCATGGTTTTCGACGGGAAGAATTGCAATTGCATGACTTAGGTCACCTGCCGGAATTTGCGATGGCCGAAACGGAACAATTTGGTAATCCATTTGCCGGTCCTGGCGAAAACGCGTTCCAGCGCTCCGATGGGTTGACCACCTGGGTGGTGCGCAATGACGTGATACATCCAGATTATCAACACACCGATCAGCAGGAATGGCAGCCACAATGCCGGCAACGGATCAACACGCCCAAGCGCGCCGAAGGCTTCCGCATATTCATTGATCTTGTGATAGGTCACAATGAAGATGATCGATAGAAATACGCCCAATGCCGACGTTGATCGTTTGGGCGGGATGGCAAAAGCAAGCGCGGCGAGCGGCAAGAGTAGCATCATCGCCACTTCGACCATACGAAAATGGAAATTCGCGCGAACCTCATTACGTAAAATGGGGCTGGACTTGCTGTCATTGCCGACGCGCACCAGTTCAGGAATGGTGAGTTCCAGGTCGGCATCGCCTCGGCCCCGGAATGCTTCTATTCGTGGCAGATCAATGGGCAGATCATGTGAGTTGAAGCTCAGAATGCGAGGTTCTTCATATTTGGGTGATTCGTTCACCAGAACGCCGTTCTTCAGGCGAAAAATAATGGTGTCGGGGTCGTCGGTAGCCAGGAACGTGCCTTGTGCGGCTGTGACCGCCAGCGATTGCCCTTCCTTGCCCTCGATGCGGACGAAAATGCCATAAAGATTACGGCCATCATCCCGGCTTTCCTCGATCCGCAAGGTTATTTTCTTGCCAAGGCTGGTGAATTCGCCAACCTTGATTGACGCGCCAAGTGCGCCCGACCGCAATTCGAAGCGCAACCCTTCATAGGCGTAACGGGCGTAAGGCTGGACAAAGCCAACGATGGCCAGATTCACTAGCGCCAGCCCGATCGCATACATATAGGGGACGCGCAGCAGGCGGCTGTAGCTGAGGCCAACAGCCCGGAATACGTCAAGTTCGGACGATAGCGCGAGCCGCCGGAACGCCAGCAATATGCCAAGCATCAGCCCGATTGGTATACCAAGCGACAGATATTCGGGGATAAGATTGGCCAGCATCCGCCACACGACACTGACAGGCCCGCCTTCTGCTGCAACGAAATCGAACAGGCGCAGCATCTTGTCGAGCACCAGCAACATGGCCGCGATGACCAGCGTGCTGAGGAGCGGCAAGGCGATCAGGCGAGCAATGTATCGGTCAGTGGCACTTAGCAGTTTCAATATATGGTCGTCCCATCACCATGTTTTGGCCGCAAATAAATTCCATATCATCAGGCGGGGCGAACAGGGCCGGGCCAGTCTATGATCAGGCGGGCTATAGCTTCCAGGAGTGTGTTGGTCATGTTGAAATTTGACGGAAAGGGTGTTGGCGCGGTGCTTTTTACCGCTTCTGCCGCATTTCTGCCGTTTGGCGCTCATGCAGAGGCGGCACTGGGTCCTCAGGCAAGCCTGTGCAATGCCAATACCAGTGCGGTTCTTGTCCAGATTGAGGGTTTCAAGAGCCGGACCGGGAATGTCCGCGTGCAGTTGTACAGCAACAACCCCGGCCGGTTCCTTGAAAAGGGCGAATATCTGGAGCGCATAGAACTGCCGGTTACCAGCGGCGGTCTGATGAATGTGTGCGTGTCCGTGCCCAAACCGGGCAATTATGCCGTCTATGTCCGGCATGACGTCAATGGCAACGGCAAAAGCGACCGCAGCGACGGTGGTGGCTTTTCGGGCAATCCCGATGTCAGCCTGTTCGACATGATGGCCAAGAAAAAGCCGCGCATGAGCAAGGCCCAGTTTTCCGTCGGGTCCGAGACCCGGCCGATCAAGATCATTCTCAATTATGTTCAGGGGCTCTCTTTCGAGCCGCTGAAACAATATAGATAGGCGGTCAGGCAGCAATGGTATGCGTAGCGCTTTTGTCCAATCCGAAGTCGACGGGCAATCGCGCCATGCTGCCTCGCGTGCGCAGTTACTGCGCCAATCACCCGGATATTTTCCACTATGAAGTGGAACATGCCGATCAGATCGGTCGGGCGCTGCAAACCATATCGCGGGTCGATCCCGCCGTCATCGTCATCAATGGCGGCGATGGCACGGTGCAGGCGGCGCTGACCGAATTGTATCAGGGCGAACATTTCAAGGGCAAGGTGCCGCCGATCGCGGTGCTGCCTAACGGCAAGACCAACCTGATCGCTCTCGACCTTGGCACCTATGGCGATCCGTTGAAGGCGCTCGACCGGATTGTCGAGATCGCCAAGACCGGTCTTGACCAGTATATCGTCGTGCGGGAACTGATTTCCCTGTCGGACGGACAGGTCGGAAGTCGGCCGGTATTGGGCATGTTCCTGGGCGGGGCAGGGCTGGCCGACTATATTCTCTATTGCCGCAACCGCATCTATCCGCTCGGGCTTTCCAATGGCCTGAGCCATTTTCTTACGGCCATGGCGGTCATCTTTTCATTGCTGCTGGGCATAAGCGGCAAATATATGCCACCCAGGGCCCGGCCGATTCAGGTGTCACTGATCCGTGAGGGGCAGTTGCGCGGCCGTTTTTCGCTGCTGATCGTCACGACGCTGGAAAAGCTGTTGCTGGGCGCGCGCGCAGGCAGCACCGATGCGCAAGGCAGCATGAAACTGATGGCGGTCGACCAGAGCATACCGGCCTTGTTCCGTATGCTGTTCGCCAGTGTTTCGGGTCAGCTTGGCAAGCATAAATTGACAGGCATTCACCTTGAGCGCGGTGACATGATCCGTATCGAGGGGGATCGCAGCAGCGTAATACTGGATGGCGAATTGTTTGAGGCCGGTGCTGGGCAAGCCATCGTGCTGACATCGACCGCACCTGTGCCGTTCCTGCGCCTGGCGGCGTGACGCCCCTTTCTGAACTGGTTGCGGCAGAGCTTGCCGAGTCGGTGGATCCGCGCGTGGCCGCTATGGCGGCGGCACTCGCCGGGCACTATCCCGGCGCAGCGCGGGCCATTCTGTTCTATGGCTCCTGTCTGCGCATGGAACGGCTGGACGGGCTGATGCTCGATTTTTATCTGATCGTTTCGAATTATCGGGCAGCGTACGGCAAACGTTGGCTTGCCGCGGCAAACCGGATGATCCCGCCCAATGTCTTTCCCTTTGCCTATGATGGCCTCGTCGCCAAATGTGCGGTGTTGAGTGAAGCCGATTTTGCCCGGCTGAACCTGCCAGATGCGGACAATGTATCGGTGTGGGCGCGCTTTGCGCAGCCGTCTCGACTGGTGTGGTTCGCCGATAATGCGGCGCGTGATGCGGCAATTGGGTCGATAGTGCAGGCGTCGCCTACGCTGCTGACGCTTGCCGCACCTGCTGCTCAAACGAGGGTCGGGCAGGCGGCAAAGGAAGATGGTCTGCACATGTGGCGCACGGGCTTTGCCCTGACTTATGACGCTGAATTGCGTGCCGAGCGCAAGGATCGGTCGGGGTCGATTGTCGATGGTGATGCAGAGCGGTATCGGCGCTTTATGGTCCCGGCGCTGACTGCGGCAGGATTGACGCAAAATCAGCTATTTTCGCGTGCCGAGGTTGAA
>JAENVZ010000281.1 GCA_016650315.1 Alphaproteobacteria bacterium
CATCGGCCCAAGCACTTTGCCGCCCATCTCGACAAATTCGGTAACGCCAGCGTCGAACATGGCCGTTACCGATTCGCGCCAACGCACGCGGCCAGTAACCTGTTCGACCAGTCTGGCGCGAATATCGTCAGGCGCGGCAATCGGGGCCGCCAGCACATTGGCATAGACCGGGACCAGCGGCCCGCGCATCTCTGCCTCTGCCAGGGCTTGCGCCATTACATCGGCGGCAGGCTGCATCAACGGGCAATGGAACGGCGCCGATACGGGCAGCAACACGCCACGCTTGATGCCATGATCCTTGACCATGGCCACCGCCCGTTCGATGGCACCACGATGTCCCGAAATCACGACCTGCGTGGGATCATTGTCATTGGCGATGGCGCAAATTTCGCCTTCCGCCGCAGCGTCGGCGAGTGCCTGCGCCTTTTCGATGTCAGCGCCCAGCAGCGCCGCCATCGCGCCTTCACCGACGGGAACCGCGGCCTGCATGGCACGGCCGCGCAGTTTCAGCAGCCGGGCCGTTGTGCTGAGGTTCAGCGCTTCAGCCGCACATAACGCAGTATATTCGCCCAGACTGTGTCCGGCGACGAAATCCGCCTTGTCGGCCAGACGGATGCCGCCTTCCTTCTCCATCACGCGCAATGTCGCAATCGCATTGGCCATGATTGCGGGCTGGGCGTTTTCGGTCAGCATCAGGTCGCTGTCCGGCCCTTCACACATGATGCGGAAAAGATGCTGGCCCAACGCCTCGTCGACCTCTTGAAACACTTCGCGCGCAACGGTGCTTGCATCGGCAAGCGCCTTGCCCATACCGACTGACTGGCTGCCCTGTCCTGGAAAGATGAATGCCCGCATGGCCCTTGCTTCTCCTTTTGCCGCAAACGGCTGTTACACTTTACGACACGATATTCATTGTAGCGTAAGATGGATTTGGGCAGGGACTAGATAGGCAAACGCCGCTAGGCAAGCGTTGCCAACTAAAAATGTGATCCAACCTGCCGGAGCAAGTGTATTAGTGCGTAACACCATGATCCTGTCGCTTGGGCTGGCGCTAGCGGCCAGCGGATGCGCAGCGGGGCCGGATTATCGTGCGCCGCAAAGCGCCACGCTTGGCGTGCCGGACGAATATTATCGGGCGCAGGGAGAAACACCGTCGGAGCAACAGCTTGCAAACTGGTGGACCGTTTTAGGCGACGCCACCCTTAACGGCCTGATCGAACAGGCAATAAACGCCAATCTGGACATCGCACAGGCGCAGGCGCGATTGAGGCAGGCGCGGGCAGCGTTGGTGCAATCGCGCGCGGCCTACCTTCCCAACGTCACTGGATCGGCAAGCAGCGGGCGGAATTTCGACAGTGACCGTGGCGACAGCAGCAGTTATGCGATCGGCGCGGACGCGGCATGGGAAATTGACCTGTTCGGCGGTGTCAGACGATCTGTTGAAGCTGCGCGGGCCGATGCGGCGGCCAGCTATTACGACCTTGCCAGTGTGCGCACAGCGATCATCGCGGAAACTGTGACCAATTATATTCAGGCGCGTCTGGCGCAGGAACGACTGCGCATCGCCCGTGACGCATTGCAGTATCAAAGCGACAATTTCGACATCGCCGGATGGCGGACGCAGGCGGGACTGACATCCTCGCTCGATGAGGAAAGCGCCCGGGCGCAGCGTGCGCAAACCGCCGCCACCATTCCGTCGCTGGACGCAGGCTATCGCGCCGCGCTTAACCGCATTGCGGTCCTGACCGGGCAAGCGCCGGGCGGCGCCACTGCTGCGTTGGAGCAAGCAGCACCCATACCGGTCGCGCCCGACACGCTTGTCACCGGCATTCCCGCCGATACGCTACGCCAACGCCCCGATGTCCGTAGCGCCGAACGGCAGCTTGCCGCGCAAACGGCGCGCATCGGCGTAGCAAAGGCCAACCTGCTGCCTTCGCTGCAAATTTCCGGCAATGTCGGGACCAGCGCGCTATCGCTTGGCAAGCTGACCGACATTGTCACCGGCGGCTTGTTTGCCAGCATCGCGCAGGTGATTTTCGATGGCGGCGCCCGCGCGGCGGAGGTGCGCGCGCAAAGGGCGGCTACCGATGGAGCCTTTTCCGCCTACAAGAAAACAGTGCTGTCCGCGCTCGAAGACGTGGAAAACGCTCTTTCCGCCGTGCAATCGGCAAGGGGTCGGTCCGAACAATTTGCCATTGCATTCGATGCCGCCAACAACAGCGCCCTTCTCGCCCGCAGCCAGTATCAGGCGGGCCTTACCGATTTTCAGACGCTTCTGACCGCCGAACAATCGTTGCTTTCGGCCAGTGACGGGCGCGCCAATGCCAAGGCTGATGAGGCTCTGGCCGTGGCGCAGCTTTACAGCGCGCTTGGCGGCGGATGGCAGACAATGGACCAAAACACCCATGAATGACGAAAGCAAATCCATGACCGACCTGCAGGACGGCATCGACCTTCACGAATTTCTTGGCGTACAACCGGAAAAGCCCTGGAAAAAATGGGCTGTACGCGGCGGCGTCGGCCTGCTGCTGGTCGTTCTCCTGCTGCTTCTGTCCCGCTGCTTTACCGGCAGCGACGCCGTCCAATATGCAACGCAGGATCTGGAGCGCGGCAATTTGAGCGTCACGGTGTCCGCCACAGGTAATTTGAAACCGATTAATCAGATCGACGTGGGTTCCGAACAATCCGGTCTCATCACCAATGTCTATGTCGATGTGAACGACAAGGTTACAAAGGGTCAGGTCCTGGCCATGCTGGACACCTCCCGCCTTGTCGACACGGTAAACCAGAACAAGGCTGGCCTTGCCGCCGCACTGGCTGGCGTCGGCGAAGCACAGGCTACGGTTTCGCAAACGCAATCCAATCTGGCCCGTCTGGAACAGGTCTATAAGTTGTCGGCCGGCAAGGTGCCATCGAAAACCGAACTGGATAGTGGCCGCGCCGATTACAGCCGCGCAGTGGCTACGGTTCGGTCCGCTCAGGCCCAGGTGCTACAGGCCCGCGCCCAGCTCGCCACGGCGCAAACCAACCTTGGCAAAGCGCGTATCCTTTCCCCCGTCAACGGCGTCGTGCTGACACGCGATATTGAACCGGGACAGACGGTTGCGGCATCACTGAATGCACCTATCCTTTTCATCATCGCTGAGGACCTGTCGCAGATGGAGTTGCAGGTTTCGGTTGATGAGGCCGATGTCGGCGAGGTGAGTGAAGGGCAGCGGGCCACCTTTACAGTCGATGCCTTCCCCGGCCAGACGTTTCCGGCACGAATCGAGCGGGTCAATGTCGGGTCCAACTCGACGACAAGCAGTTCGTCCTCTTCCACCGTGGCCTCGACCGGGAATGTCGTCGCCTATACCGCTGTCCTGTCGGTCGACAATAGCAAGCTTGCCCTGCGTCCGGGTATGACAGCGACCGCCGAAATCGTCACACGCGAGGAAAAGAATGCACTGCTGGTCCCTAATGCGGCCTTGCGTTTCTCGCCTGACAGCGCGGGCCGCGGGCAAAAATCAAGCGGCATTACCAGTATGATCATACCGCAACGGCAAGGACGCCGGAAACGGATGGGACAAGAAGTCGGAATTGGCCGGGGCAGCCGTCAGACCATCTATGTCCTTGGTGAAGACGGCAAACCCAGCCCAGTCGAGGTTCGGGTCGGAAATAGTGACGGTAGCCAGACGGTCGTGACCGGAAAGAGACTGAAACCGGGAATGAAGCTGATCACTGGCCAACTCTCCAGCAAAGGCAACTGACCCGGTGCCCAATGCGCCCTTCATATCCCTTCGCGGTGTCACCAAGACGTTCGGAGCTGGCCCTACGGCATTTCAGGCGCTCAAGGGCGTTGATATGGACGTTGCCCAGGGCGATTTCGTTGCCGTCATGGGGCCTTCGGGTTCCGGCAAATCGACGACGATGAACATCCTTGGCTGCCTTGATGTTCCAACCAGCGGCCATTTCACCTTTCACGGCGTCCATGTCGAGCGGCTGGACCGCGACCAGCGGGCGCTGCTCCGACGCAAATATCTGGGCTTCGTGTTTCAGGGCTTCAACCTGCTGGCGCGGACCACCGCGCTGGAAAATGTCGAACTGCCCCTGATCTATCGTGGCGAGGACAGGGCGACACGGCATGAGGCGGGCATGGCCGCGCTCGACAAGGTGGGCCTCAAAGACTGGTGGGATCATACTCCGGCTGAATTGTCGGGCGGGCAACAGCAACGCGTCGCCATCGCCCGCGCCATCGTCACCAGCCCCGATGTGCTGCTGGCCGACGAGCCGACCGGCAATCTCGACACCGCCACGTCGATGGAGATCATGGCGTTGCTGACCGACCTCAATCGCAACCAGGGCATCACCATCCTGATGGTGACGCATGAGGAGGAAATGGCAGCCTTTGCCCGCACCGTGATCCATTTCCGCGACGGCCTTGTGGAACGCAATGAACTGAACGGGGTGAAACACTGATGCTGGGCACCACCATCATCCTCGCCATCCGGGAAATCAGGCGGCATATCCTGCGGTCCTTCCTCACCATTTTGGGCATCGTCATCGGCGTGTCTGCGGTCGTGACCATGGTGACGCTGGGCAATGGCGCGACGGCGGCGGTGCAGGAACAGATTAGCAGCCTTGGTGCCAACATCCTGCAAATCCGCCCCGGTCAGGGCTTTGGCCGCGGAGGCGGCGGTCCGCGTCCGCCCGATTTCAAAATCGCTGATGCCAATATCATCGGGCAGCAGATTGCGGGCGTCAAAGCGGTCGCGCCACAAGCTCAGGCTTCTGTTGTCGCGGTGCGCAACGCGGCCAACTGGACCACCACCGTCAATGGCACGACATCGGCCTATTTCACCGCCCAGAAATGGGATTTGACGGAAGGCCGCATCTTCACGCCGATGGAGGAACAGGCGGGCAAATCGATCTGCATCATAGGCCATACGGTACGTAGCAACCTGTTCAAACGCGAAGACCCCGTCGGCCAGCGCCTCCGCTTGAAGGATGTAAGCTGCGAGGTGATCGGCGTTCTTTCGACACGTGGTCAGGGCGGCTTTGGCAATGATCAGGACGATGTCGTCATCATGCCTATCAAAACCGTGATGCGCCGGTTCAAGGGCGATCAGGACGTGGCCTCGATCATGGTCGCGGTCGATGACAATTACGACACCGCCACGGTCCAGTCCTCGGTCGAAACGCTGCTGCGCGAGCGGCGGCACATCACCGCCGGCAAGGAGGATGATTTCAGCGTCTTTGACACCAAGCAGATCAGCGATACCCTGTCGGGTACGACGCAGATTCTGACGGCGCTGCTGGGCGCGGTGGCGGCGGTCAGTCTGCTGGTCGGCGGCATCGGCATCATGAACATCATGCTGGTGTCGGTGACCGAGCGAACCCGGGAAATCGGCATTCGCCTCGCCATTGGCGCGGTTGCACGCGAAGTGCTGATGCAATTTCTGGTCGAAGCGGTCGTGCTTGCCTGCCTTGGCGGACTGCTGGGCATCCTGATCGCGCTGGTGGCCAGCATCGTGCTTGCCCCGATCATTCAGGTGCCCTTTGCCTTCGACTGGCAGATCAACCTGCTCGCCTTCGTCTTTTCCGCCGCGATCGGTGTCATCTTCGGCTTTTTTCCGGCCCAGCGCGCCGCATCGTTGAACCCCATAGACGCGCTTCGCCACGAATAACGCGGAAGGTCTTGCCTTCCGGGCCGCAATGGGTCATAGGCGCAGCCATCCGGGGTGAAGGGTCCGACTCTTCGCCCCTGGTTATATTAAAAACGATAGCCGGAGGGGCGACCGCATGGGGCGGCGTCAGCAATCGGCCAACATAGAAAGCATGAAACCATGCCGCAGTACGAGCATGTATTTCTTGCGCGTCAGGATCTGGCCCAAGCCCAGGTGGACGCGCTCGCGCAGCAGGCGACCGAAATTGTCGAAAGCAATGAGGGCAAGGTCGTAAAGACCGAAAATTGGGGCCTGCGCAGCCTCGCCTACAAAATCGCAAAGAACCGCAAAGCGCATTATGTGATGCTGAACATTGACGCCCCCGCTGGCGTTGTGGCGGAGCTGGAGCGTCAGACCGGGATCAACGAGGACATCATCCGCTATATGACCGTCAAGGTCGATGAGCTGGAAGCTGAACCTTCGGTCATGATGCGCAAGAGCGATCGTGGCGAACGCGGTGATCGTGGTCCCCGCGGAGACCGTGGTGATCGCGGAGACCGAGGCGATCGTGGTGATCGGGCGCCCCGCGGCGACCGTGGCAGCTTTGAAGATTGAGCGAGGAGTAAAGACACATGGCACGCCCATTTTTCCGCCGCCGCAAGAGCTGCCCCTTCGCCGCAAAGGATGCGCCGAAGATTGATTACAAGGACGTCCGTCTGCTGCAGGGTTTCGTATCCGAGCGCGGCAAGATCGTCCCCAGCCGCATTACCGCGGTATCCGCAAAGAAGCAGCGTGAACTGGCCAAGGCCATCAAGCGCGCACGCCATATCGGCCTGCTTCCCTATATCGTGAAGTAAGGAGCGAAATCATGGATATCATTTTGCTCGAACGCATCGAGAAGCTGGGCAGCATCGGCGACGTCGTCACCGTGAAGACCGGCTATGCGCGCAACTTCCTGCTTCCCAACAACAAGGCGCTGCGCGCCAATGCGGCCAACAAGAAAGTCTTTGAGGCTAACCGCGCGCAGATCGAAGCCGACAACGCCACCAAGCGCACCGATGCACAGGGCGCATCGAAGGACGTTGAAGGCCGTCAGATCGTCCTGATCCGTCAGGCGTCCAATGCTGGCCACCTCTATGGCTCCGTATCGGTTCGTGACATTGTCGAGGCGCTGGAAGCCGATGGCGTCACCGCCGTCACCAAGTCGATGGTCATTCTGGAACGGCCGATCAAGTCGCTGGGCATTGAGGACGTCCGTATCGCCCTGCACCCCGAGGTCGCCGTGATGATCCAGGTCAATGTCGCCCGCTCACCGGAAGAAGCCGAGCTTCAGAAGGCCGGCGTCAACGTGATGGCCGACCTGTTCGAAAAGGACGAAGCGGGCTTTACCGAGGATTACGATCCCAACGCGGAACCCGGCGAACTGCCCACGGACATCTTTGAAGAGACTGCCGAAGAAGCAGGTGTCGAAGAGGCCTGAAGCTTTTTCCCACCGCGTCCAATCAAAAAGCCGCCCATTGAAAGATGGGCGGCTTTTTCTTGTTCTCTGTGTTTTTCAGGTCCGAGTAAAGCGTAATGAGTATAGGCTAACCCGTTCGTGTCGAGTGCAGTCGAGACACGTTTGCACCAAGCCAGCGTCCCTCGACTTCGCTCGGGACGAACGGAAGTAACCGACCTAATAGGGGACGTTACATTCCCGTCATCCCAGCCCTTCGACTGCCTGTAAGGCAGGCGCTCAGGATAAACTTCAGCCTGCGGCTGAAGGCTGGGATCCATGCCTGCATCCGCAAGCGATGGTTTTGAGAGGATAGAGAGATGGATCCCAGCCTTTGCTGGGATGACGTGTTATGTTTGGCGAATGTCCTCTTCCCACCCCATAGCAGGCGCCTACCCCTTCACCTCAACCCCGAACAGGTCGTGCTCGTCGGCGTCTTCGATCAGTACGTCGATGATGTCGCCTGCCTTCAGGCCGTGCGTATCGCGAAGGTGGACCTCGCCGTCGATTTCGGGGGCGTCGGCCTGTGAGCGGCCCGTTGCGCCGCCCTCGTCGTCGGCGATGTCAATGATGACAGGCAGGGTGCGACCGATCTTCGCTTGCAGCTTGGCGGCGCTGATCGCGGCTGTCTTTTCCATGATCCGCTGATAGCGGTCTTCCTTGATTTCTTCAGGCACCGGATCGGGCAGGGCGTTGGCCGCCGCGCCCTCGACGGGTTCGAAGCGGAAGGCGCCGACGCGGTCGAGCTGGGCTTCGTCCAGCCAGTCGAGCAGATATTGGAAATCCGCCTCCGTCTCGCCGGGGAAGCCGACGACAAAGCTGGAGCGGATGGCGATATCGGGGCATATGTCGCGCCAGTTGCGGATGCGCTCTAACACCTTTGCCTCATTGGCGGGGCGCTTCATGGCCTTGAGGACCGAAGGCGCGGCATGCTGAAACGGGATGTCGAGATAGGGGGTGATCAGCCCTTCGGCCATCAGGGGGATAACTTTATCCACATGCGGATAGGGATAGACATAGTGCAGGCGCACCCATGCACCAAGGCTGCCCAACTCGCGGGCAAGGTCGGTCATGTGGGCGCGGACTTCCCGGCCTTTCCATGCCCGAGGCTGATGTTTGATGTCCACGCCATAGGCGGACGTGTCCTGGCTGATGATCAGCAGTTCCTTCGTGCCTGCCGCAACCAGCTTTTCCGCTTCGCGCAGGATCGCGTCGGGACGGCGGCTGACGAGGTCGCCGCGCAGTGAGGGGATGATGCAGAAGGCACAGCGATGATTGCAGCCTTCGGAAATCTTCACATAGCTGTAATGGCGGGGGGTGAGCTTCAGCCCACCCTCGGGCACCAGATCGACAAAGGCGTTGGGTACGGGCGGGGACGCCTCATGCACCGCATTCACCACCGCCTCATATTGATGTGCGCCCGTGATCGCCAGCACGTCGGGGAAGCGGGCGCGGATGGCCTCTGCCTCATTACCCATACAGCCGGTGACGATGACGCGGCCATTTTCGGCCATCGCCTCTCCAATGGCGTCGAGTGACTCTTCCTTGGCCGAATCGAGAAAGCCGCAGGTGTTGAC
>JAENVZ010000282.1 GCA_016650315.1 Alphaproteobacteria bacterium
CGGCGGCGATCAAGGCGCTGGATTATATGGGGTTGCACAAGGGGC
The DNA here is from genome assembly GCA_016650315.1 of Alphaproteobacteria bacterium. Classification (GTDB taxonomy): domain Bacteria; phylum Pseudomonadota; class Alphaproteobacteria; order Sphingomonadales; family Sphingomonadaceae; genus Rhizorhapis. The sequence goes on from JAENVZ010000282.1 coordinate 46, forward strand.
AGAGGATGGAGGATGTCGCCGTTGAGCATATCTTCATCGGCAGTTGTACCAACAGCCGGATCGAGGATCTGCGCGCCGCCGCCGCCGTATTGAAAGGCCGCCATCTGGCAGCAGGCATCAAACAGGCGCTGGTCGTGCCTGGCTCCGGTCTCGTCAAGCGTCAGGCAGAGGCGGAAGGCCTTGATAGAATCTTTACCGAAGCGGGCCTAGAATGGCGTGAGCCGGGCTGTTCGGCATGCCTTGGCATGAACCCGGACAAGGTGCCCAGTGGGGAGCGGTGCGCATCGACGTCCAACCGCAATTTCATGGGGCGGCAGGGACCGGGCGCAAGAACCCACCTCGTCTCGCCCGCCATGGCTGCCGCAGCTGCCGTGACCGGGCATTTGACCGACGTGCGTGAACTTATGGGGAATGACTGATGAAATGGGCCTTTTATCTGTTGCTGGCCGGGACTTTGGGCAGCGGGGTCATGGCGCTTGCCACGGCGGGGCAGGCGGCACCTGAACCTTCGGCGATGCCGGGGAAAGCGGAATAATGGACGCTGTTTCTGTTGTTGAAGGCCGCGCCTATCCGCTGGGTACGAAGAATGTCGATACCGACATGATTATCGCGGCTAAATGGTTGAAGACGATCAGCCGTTCGGGACTTGGCAAAGGTGCATTTGAAGCGTTGCGGCAGGACCCGGACAACGTCTTTGACGATCCCGAATATCAGGGTGCACCGATTCTGATCGCGGGTGACAATTTCGGTTGTGGATCGAGCCGCGAACATGCCGCATGGGCTCTCAATGATATGGGCGTCGTGGCCGTCATTGCACCCAGCTTTTCCGATATTTTCTCCAGTAACGCCTTCAAGAACGGCATATTGACGGTGGAACTGCCGCAAGATGCGATTGATCGGCTGCTGGAGGTGGCGAAGACCAATCCCATCCACATTGACCTTGATACGCAAAGCGTCACAACACCTTTTCAGGACCGTTTCGAATTCGCCATCGACCCCTTTCGCAAGCATTGTCTTGCTGGCGGGTTGGACGAGATCGGCCTGACGCTGGAACAGGATGCGGCGATCGCCCGCTATGAGAGGACGGAGCAGAACTGGCTTCGACCGGTAACGGCGTAAAGGCATCGCGGTTCGAAGCGGCCAGATTTTCAGTCCAGGACCATGCGATAAAACACGATCACAATCGCTTCGTGGCCGTTGCGTAATATTGATGCCGCGCTTACTTTCCATAATGAAGATTTCAGACACAGGATGCGCCGATGACCAGTTTTAAAGATCGTGAACAGGCCTTTGAAGCCAAGTTTGCCCACGATGCGGAAACGCAGTTCAAGATTATTGCTCGTCGCAATCGACTGTTGGGCGAATGGGCGGCGGCGAAAATGGGTCTGACCAAGGAAGAAACCGAAGCCTATGGCAAGGCGGTGATTCAAGCGGATTTTGAAGAAGCGGGCGATGAGGATGTGATTCGCAAGGTGCTGGGCGATCTGACCTCCGCTGGCGTTGATGCCGACGACATGATGGTCCGCAGCGCGCTCGACGAAAAGGCAGTTGAGGCGCGTCGCCAGTTCATAGAAATGAAGTAGGAATTTTTGTCATGGCGATGACCGCGCAGGATATAGAAAATATGATCCGGCAGGCGATCCCCGATGCGGACGTCGAAATCACGGACCTGGCAGGTGATGGCGACCATTACGCCGCGCGGGTTGTGGCGGCAAGTTTTCGAGGGATGAGCCGGGTGAAGCAGCATCAGGCGGTTTATGCGGCATTGGGTGGGCGCATGGGCGGCGTATTGCATGCCTTGCAGTTGACGACAGCCATCCCCAACTAGGGTTGGATAGATTTCAGCCCGGCCATGCGGGCCTTTTGAATATTTGGAGCAGTTTATGACAGACGCCGTGAAGTCGCGCATTGGGGAGATTGTCAAATCTTCCGATGTCGTGCTGTTCATGAAGGGCACGCCCCTTTTTCCGCAATGTGGTTTTTCCAGCCGTGCGATCGCCATTCTTGACCATTTGGGCGTTGAATTTGAAAGCGTCGATGTGCTTCAGGACCAAGAGGTCCGGCAGGGGATCAAGGAATTTTCCGACTGGCCGACTATCCCCCAGCTATATGTGAAGGGTGAATTTGTCGGTGGCAGCGACATCATGATGGAAATGTTCGAAGCGGGCGAATTGCATCAGTTGATGATTGACCAGAGCGTCGCGCGGCAGGGCTGATTCGCGTCAATTTCGGCAATAGTTGCTATTAGCCCTTTCGCCTGCGGCATGGCCTGTCTATCACGGCGCCAATGCGTTCCGATCCGCTTTCCATCCTGCATTCGACCTTTGGCTTTTCCTCCTTTCGCGGAGTGCAGGGGCAGGTGGTGGAGCGTGTGTTGTCGGGGCTTCATTGCCTCGCCATCATGCCGACAGGGGCTGGAAAATCGCTATGCTACCAACTCCCATCTGTGGTGCTTGACGGCTGCTGCGTCGTCATATCGCCGCTCATTGCGCTGATGCACGACCAGCTTCGTGCCGCGCAGGCGGTGGGGATCAAGGCGGCGAGCCTGACCTCGGTCGATGCTGATTGGCGTGAGACGCAGGAGCGGTTGCGCTCTGGCGATCTCGACCTGCTCTATGTTGCGCCAGAACGTGCGTCGGGGCAGGGATTTCGCGATTTGCTGCGTTCCTCGAAAATTGCGATGTTTGCTATCGACGAGGCGCATTGTGTGTCCGAATGGGGGCATGATTTCCGGCCCGATTACCGGATGCTGCGGCCATTGCTTGATGAATTTCCCGGCATAGCGCGTCTGGCGCTAACCGCTACAGCGGACGCGCATACGCGGGAAGATATTCTTGTCCAGCTCGGCATCCCACGGGACGGGATGATTATTTCGGGCTTCGACCGACCGAACATTCGTTATGATGTCCACCCGCGCGCGGGCCTGACCCGCCAGATCGCGGATCTTGTCGCATCCCAGCCCGGCCCCGGCATCATCTATGCCCAAACGCGCGCCGCAACCGAAAAAATGGCCGCCAGCCTGTCAGTCAACGGTCGGCCGGTGAGGGCCTATCACGCCGGACTTCCGCCCGAAACACGGCGGGCGAACCAGTCCGCCTTCATCGCCAGCGAAGATATGGTGATGGTCGCAACCATCGCCTTTGGCATGGGCATCGACAAGCCCGATGTGCGCTTTGTCGCCCATGCGGGCCTGCCCAAATCTATTGAGGCCTATTATCAGGAAAGCGGGCGGGCCGGGCGCGATGGCGAACCGGCGCAGGCGCATCTTTTCTGGGGAGCGGACGATTTTGCCAGGGCGCGCCAGCGGATTTCCGAACTGGACGAGGCGCGACAAAAGGGTGAGCGCACCCGCATCGCATCCTTGGGCGCGCTGGTGGAAACCGGGGGGTGTCGCCGCGCCATATTGCTGCGCCACTTCGGCGAAAATCCGCCGGAAAATTGCGGGAATTGCGACAATTGCCTAAATCCGCCAACCGGAATCGACGTCACCGAAACCGCGCGCAAATTCCTGTCCGCTGTCTATCGCACCGGCCAGAGTTTCGGCGCGGGTCATGTCGAGGCGGTGCTGACCGGCGCTACGAACGACAAGGTGCAACAGCGAGGGCACGATCGCCTGTCCGTCTTTGGCATAATCGAGGGGGATGAAGCGGCACTTATCAAGCCGGTTTCGCGGGCGTTGTTGCTGCGCGACGCGCTGGAAACCAACGAGCATGGCGGCTTGCAGCTTGGACCCAATGCGCGGGCCATCCTGCGCGGGGAGCAGCCGGTGACGCTGGTTCTGCCGCCAAAGCAGGAGCGGCGGGGCAAACGCAATCAGGCCGCCAATCCTGTCAATGATCCGCTGTTTGATGCGCTGCGCGCCTGTCGCCGCGAACTGGCGCTGGAGGCAGGCGTGCCGCCCTATGTCATTTTCCACGACAGCACCTTGCGGGAAATGGCCGAACGGCGGCCTGCCAGCATCCATGACCTGTCGCAGATTTCCGGCGTCGGCACGCGCAAGCTGGATGCCTATGGGCAGGCGTTTCTGGACACTATAGCCGGATTTTCGCATTGAAGCCGCTTGCACCCAGGTGCGCCAATATGGATAAGCGGCGCGAACAGGAAAGGATCAATTCATGCTGAAAACCCTCACCGACGATATCTTCGTCGCGCCCCAGATTTCCGTGGCGTATGTCGAGCAGGCAAAGGCGCTGGGCGTGACGCTGGTCATCAACAATCGCCCTGATCATGAGTCGCCTGACCAGCCCGAAGGTACGGAAATCGAGGCGGCGGCGCGGGCGGCGGGCATGGCCTATGCTGCTATCCCTGTAACCCATGCGGGTTTTTCCGCCGGGCAACTTGATGCGATGGAAAAGGCGCTGGACGAAGCGCAGGGCAAAGTGCTTGCTTTTTGCCGCTCGGGTACGCGCAGCACGCTCCTTTGGGCGCTCACCCGCGCACGGGCGGGTGACAATTGCGACAAGCTGAGCGCGACGGCGGCAAGGGCCGGTTACGACCTTTCGCCAGTCCGCCCGATGATGGACGCATTATCGGCGGGAAGATGATGCGGGCGCGGCGTAGTTTTACCTGATCGCCTGTACTGCCCCATTGGTTACTGCGGCAAGCTTCAGCCGTTCGTCCCATTCCTTTCGGCATTCGGGACGCAGCTTTGTCTTTTTCCAGCATTTGTCGTCGAACGAGGGCAGGTTGGGGCGGTAATTGTAGGTTGGATTGCCAAAGGCCTGATCGCCATAGGGTGCCAGGCTGTTGCGCAGTTCACGCATCCGTTTTTGCGCGACTTCGTAGAGTTTCCCGCGTGGCTGGAAAATGGTGTCACGTCCGATCGATCCGGCTGTCTGGCAAAAATTCAACTGGGCGCGGACCGTTGAAAAACCCAGATAGATACGCGTGCCATATTGGTCGAGCGCCTTTTGTCCGCCTTTTCCCTGCGTGCGTTTGAAATAGCCCGCCAGTGTATCAAACGCGCTAGCCAGTTCAGCACGATGATGGGCAATTGTGGCGTTGTAGTTGCCGAGCGTCAGCAAGGTCGGTTCGAACTGGCATTGCAGCGCGGCGACATTCAGGCCTGCACGCAGATTCCACAGCAGCGCCGCACGATATTCCGCCGGTGTTGCGCCGGGAAGCTGTATACCGATATTGGGTTCATTTCCCTCTGACAATGGACCGCTCAAATCAGCGGGTTTCCAGAAAAATTGCGCAGACGCTGGCGTAGCCAAAGCAATCATCGCTCCCGCTGCGGCCATGCACAAAGTTCGCGTCGCTTGATTGATGTTCATCATTGGCCTCTGGTTTTTGCGTGATCGTTATCGATGCGACTTATTGATCCGCGATCACATCTTCGTTGGTCTTCTTGTCAGTCCCGGTGGTGCTGTTATCCGCTTCGGTTGCTGGCTTGGCGCCATTTGCCACTGGGGGTACCGCAATGCCTCCAGTCTGTACACCATCAAGGTCGGTCATTGCATCGCTTGCCGTGCCGTCCACCACTTCCATATCGTGCATGGCAACGGTTTGTTCGCCTTTATCACTGTCTCCGCCACTGCACGCGGAAAGCACGGCGATTGCAAAGCTCGTGGTCATGAAACGCAGGAACGGCAAGGTGTGCGACATTTATCTTTTCTCCGATTCTCGCGGTACGACCCGCAGTGGTGTCCCATAAAGGGGAAAGCCTAGCGCCATGTAAAGCATTGCTCAAGGTCGGGTATCGCAACGGCCAAGTGCGGACAGGAATTGAGGAAAATGCTGGCGCAATGCGGTATCGAACGTCTCAAGCGAGGTCATTTTGCCCAGTTGCGCCAAACTGGTTACCGGGAATTCGGCAATGCCGCAGGGTATTATGCCTGAAAAATGCGACAGGTCGGGATCAATATTGACTGAAAAACCGTGCAGCGTCACCCAGCGGCGGACACGGACTCCAATCGCGCCGATCTTCGCCTCCCGCCCATCCGGGGTATCGGTCCAGATGCCGATGCGTCCTTCGGCGCGCCGCGCCGATACGCCGAAATCGGCCAGCGCCGCGATGACCCAGCCTTCCAGATTGTGCACGAAATTTCGCACATCCTTACCACGCGCGCCAAGGTCGATCTGGACATAGCCGATGCGCTGACCTGGGCCGTGATAGGTATAGCGCCCGCCGCGTCCGGCATCGTAAACCGGGAATCGCTGTTCCAGCAATTCGGCGGGAACGGCGCTGGTGCCGGCAGTATAGAGCGGTGGATGTTCGAGCAGCCAGATACGTTCACATGCGCTTCCTTCGCGGATTGCGGCGGTTCGCGCTTCCATGTCCGCTAACGCTTCCGGGTAGGCGACAGGGCCATCACTGACGCGCCATTCGATAATGTCATCCCTCGTCATTCCCCTTCCTTGACTTGGGCAGGGCGACATATCAAGGTCCAACCGCATTTCGCATTCGCCCCGTTTTGGGCAGCGATGATGGATCAGGGGAACGAATGGCCAGACTTTCAATCGGCGCAGCGTGGGAAGAAACGCTTGTTTTCGTAAAACGTGAAGGCACCCTGCTTTTTCCGGTGGCGTTAGTGTTCCTGGCATTACCTGCGGTGGTCCTGCAGCTTTTTCTACCTGACCGGATGCGCCATATGGCGACGATGGAAGAGGTGAATGCAGCGCCCGATCTTCCGCCATCTTTTCTGTTGGCCATGTTCGGGGTGATCCTGATCGGATTGCTGGGCACCCTTGCGATCTACGCCCTTTCACTCAGGCCCGGCATCAGTGTTGCCGAGGCGCTTCAACTGGCGTTGCGGCGTATGCCTGTGCTGATTGGTGCAGGACTGTTGTTGATGCTGGGTTTTTCCATGCTCATACTGATTTTCTCGATCATCGGCGATGGGCTTGTCGCGGTGACGGGAACGAGCGCGTCCGTGTCGATTCTTATCCTGATCGGCGTTCCGATTGCGATGTTCGCCATTGTGCGCCTGCTGCTTCTCAACGCGGTGGTGCTGGATCAGCCCGTCAATTCTATCGAGGCCATTCGGCATAGCTGGCGGTTGACTATAGGCCAGTTCTGGAAGCTGGCTGGCTTCCTGATTGGACTGATCGTGCTGATGCTGGTCAGCCAGCTTGTGTCCCGGATGATCTTTGGCATTGCCGGCAGCCTCATCGGGGGTTCCACGCTTGCCGCCTTGTTGGCTGGCCTTGCGGTGGCGGTCGTCAATGCGGTGCTTCAGGTCTATTATCTGATCATGACCTGCCGGATATACCGTCAACTACGCGGCTGATCGGCCTGCAGCAGCGGAATATGTGGCGCGGCATCGCGTGGCAGAAGGCCGATCAGGCGCGGGTCGTCGAATATTTCGATCTGCCGTTTGAAGGGAATGAAACCCGATTTTCGGTAAAACCCCAAAGCCGAGGGATGGTCGAGCGTGCAGGTGTGCACCCAAAAACGCTCCACCCCTTTGCGCCAAGCAAGCATATTGGCCTGGGCTATCATCCAGCGCCCGTGCTTTTGTCCGACAAGTTCGGGGATCAAGCCAAAAAAGCTGAGTTCGCAATCCGGCGTTGTGCCAAAATCGAGTTCGATCAGGCCGACCTCAATGCCATGGCGATCAAGGACCGCATGGATTTCGACAGTGTCGCTATGAATGATTTTTAACAACGCATCGTCCGACATGACAAGCCGGGAGAACCACAGCCACGGTTCGCCGATGCGACGAAACAGCGTTCGGTATTTCTCCGCTTCGGGCTGTTTCCAGCGTGCCAGTCGCAAGGGTGATGCGGGCAGGGGGGCAGGTTTTGGCCGTTCCCGCATCTCCAGCGTCGTGACGACGGTGGCAATGTGGTGAGGCGGGACATCCTGCAAGGACACAGATTTCAACTCCAGGCCGCGACCGGAGGCAGGCTCATCAGGATGGCATCGACATTGCCGCCAGTTTTCAACCCGAACAATGTGCCGCGATCATAGATCAGGTTGAATTCGGCATAACGTCCGCGCCATTCCAGTTGCTTCTGCCGGTCTTCACTGGTCCACGCCATCCCCATCCGCCGCCGTACAATCGCCGGGAATATTACCAGAAATGCTTCGCCGACATCGCGGGTGAACGCGAAATTGGCGTCGAAATCGCCTTCCAGATGGTCATAGAAAATTCCGCCAACGCCGCGATGCACGCCACGATGCGGGATGAAG
>JAENVZ010000283.1 GCA_016650315.1 Alphaproteobacteria bacterium
CCTCAACCCGCTGCGCGCCCACAAATCCGCGATGTGCGGCAGGAAGATCTTTTTGGCAACGTCGTGCTTCCTTCCCCTGATTTGCTTGCCCCGGCGCCGGCCAATAGCGGGGTAAAGATTGATAAGGCCAGTCTGGAACGCAACGCGCGGTTGCTGGAATCCGTCCTCGATGACTTCCATGTAAAGGGGCATATAACCGAGGTTCGTCCCGGTCCCGTCGTCACTATGTACGAACTGGAACCGGCATCCGGGATCAAGGCAAGCCGGGTCATCCAGCTAGCCGAAGACATCGCCCGCAACATGTCGGCGCTTTCGGCCCGCGTCGCCACCATTCCCGGTCGCACTGTCATCGGCATCGAACTGCCCAACGCCAAGCGTGAGGCGGTAGTGCTGCATGAACTGATCTCTGGCGCGGCTTTCGCCGATCAGAATGCCCAGCTTCCTCTCATATTGGGCAAGAATATCAATGGTGATCCGGTCATCGTCGACCTTGCGCCCATGCCGCACCTTTTGATCGCGGGAACCACGGGGTCAGGCAAGTCGGTCGGTCTCAACTGCATGATATTGTCGCTGCTCTATCGGTTGACGCCCGACCAGTGCAAGATGATCATGATTGACCCCAAGATGCTGGAACTGAGCATCTACGACAATATTCCGCATTTGCTTGCGCCTGTCGTGACTGAACCGGCGAAGGCGATCCGCGCGCTGAAATGGGCGGTCGAACAGATGGAGGACCGCTATCGCATGATGGCGTCGGTCGGTGTCCGCAACCTCGCCAATTTCAATGAAAAAGTCGGCGCGGCCAAGGCAAAGGGCAAGCCTTTGGGTCGCCGGGTCCAGACCGGCTACGACCATGAAACCGGCCAGCCTATTTATGAGGAAGAACAGCTCGATTTTCACCCGCTGGCGCAGATCGTGGTAATTATCGACGAGCTGGCCGACCTGATGATGACAGCGGGCAAGGAGGTCGAATTCCTGATTCAGCGGCTGGCGCAAAAGGCGCGGGCGGCAGGCATCCACCTGATCATGGCGACGCAGCGCCCCTCGGTCGATGTCATTACCGGCGTCATCAAGGCCAATCTGCCGACCCGCATCAGTTTCCATGTCACGTCCAAGATCGACAGTCGCACCATATTGGGCGAACAGGGTGCAGAGCAGCTCCTGGGCAAGGGCGACATGCTCTATATGCCCGGTGGCAAGCAGATCACGCGCGTCCACGGCCCGTTCGTTTCGGACGATGAGGTTCGCGCAGTCGCCGACCATTGGCGCGCGCAGGGCAAGCCTGACTATAACATGTCCGTGACCGAGGAGCCGGAGGATGGCGGCTTTGCCCTTGATGGTGTGGACCTGTCCGACGACAGCCCGGATGCGCAGAATTACCGCAAGGCGTGCCAGCTCGTTTTTGAAAACCAGAAGGCATCGACCAGCTGGCTGCAACGGCAATTGCGTATCGGCTACAACAGTGCGGCACGCCTGATCGAACGGATGGAAAATGAAGGCCTTGTCGGCGCACCCAATCATGTTGGTCGCCGCGAAGTGCTGATGAATGAGAACGGCCAGCCGAAATAGCAGTCAGGTGAACGTCCCATATGAATGGCGTCCAACCGATCAATTCAGTTCGCATTCAATAGCCCCCATTCATATATCAGCACCAAACAACCGGAGATTCCTTCATGGTTCGATATGCCCTTGCCTTGCTTGCAGCGCCCGTTGTGCTGGCTGCCGTTCCAGTGCAGATGGCAGGCGCGAAGCAGACGTCGGACAGCCTGCAACAGGTTAATGCCTATATCCGTGCGGCGAAAACTATGACCGCTGCCTTTACCCAGACCGACCGCAACGGTCAGGTCCTGTCGGGCACGCTGACGTTGAAACAACCCGGCAAGATCCGCTTTCAATATCAGGATGACGTACCGCTGCTGATCATTGGCGACGGCCACGCACTGACCATGATCGATTATGAAGTCCGTCAGGTGCAGCGTTGGCCGATCGGCAATTCGCCGTTGGGCGCGCTGCTCGATCCTGATCGTGACCTGTCCAAATATGGCAAGGTCATACCTTCGGGAGACCCCGGCATATTGATGGTTGAAGCGCGCGATCCCAAGCGCCCCGAATATGGGGTTATCACCATGATTTTCAAACGCAACGCGCACGCGCCGGCGGGTCTGGAACTCTATGGATGGGTTGCGCTCGATTCGCAAAACAACCGCACCACCATCCGCTTGTCGGGACAGCGCTATGGCGTAGCTGTGGCGGATTCGGTTTTCAGGTGGAAGGATCCCCGTCCCAAAGGCAGGCCGGGTCGCTAGACCGAACAATTTTTACGACGGATGAGAATCTGAACAATCCTGTTCATCTGCCGCTCATATCCACAGCATTAGAAAAAATGGGTGACGGCGGAAGAACGCGGAATTCCCCCCTGTTGACCGCACGCATCGTCCGCCGCCGCATCGCGTGAAAACGCAATAGAGACCCCCGTTCCACGCCCCCGGAGCGGGGGTCTTTCGTGTCTGAATACACGCCTCCGCCACACTCTTGCCCCGGCCTGATTTCGGCCCTAGGGAAGTTGGCATGTCCCAAACCATCAAGATCGCGTCCTGGAATATCAACAGCATCCGCGCTCGCCTCGACATTGTCGAACGCTTTCTTCAGGAAGAATCGCCCGACATATTATGCCTGCAGGAAACCAAGGTCGTGGACCAGATTTTCCCGGAGGGCATGTTCCGCCAATTGGGCTATAATCACCTGATTTTACATGGCCAGCTCATGCATCATGGCGTTGCCATCGTCAGCCGGATTCCAATCCGCGAAGACGACCGCTTCGATTGGCAGGATAATGGCGAGGCGCGGCACGTTGGTGTGCAAATGGAAAACGGGGTTAGACTGGAAAATGTCTATATACCTGCGGGCGGCGACATTCCCGACCGCAATGAGAATCCCAAATTCGGGCAGAAGCTGGATTTTCTGGAACGAATGATCGCCTGGTCCGATCAGCTTGATACGCCCACCATCCTTGTCGGCGATTTCAACATCGCGCCACTGGAATCCGACGTGTGGAGCCACAAGCAGTTGTTGAATACCGTCAGCCATACACCGCTGGAATGTGAAACGCTGGCCCGGCTGCAAAATGCGCACAACTGGGTCGATTTGGGCCGCAAATTCGTGCCCGCGCCTGAACGGCTGTACACCTGGTGGAGCTATCGTGCCCGCGACTGGGCGGAATCCGACAGGGGCCGCCGCCTGGATCATATGTGGGCCAGCCCCGACATCGCCAACGCCGCCGTCGCGCATCGCGTGGTCGAATCCTGTCGGGGATGGAACAAGCCGTCGGATCACGCCCCATTGATTACGGAATTCCAGTTCTGATGAATCCGCGCATGGCCGCCCGCGCCATTGATGCGTTACACCGGGGCTGGCCAGTCACCGTTTCGGCGGGGGGGAGCCGCTACGCGCTGCTGGCGATTGAAAGTGCCAGCGACGACGCGCTGGAGCAATTCGATCCGGCGGGCGCAGCCGATATCCTGATTTCCGCCAGCCGCGCCGAAACCCTGAAACTGACCAATCAGTTTGCCGCCGCGAATCCCGACCGGGGGGTGCTGATCGAACGCACGCCGTGGCTGGATCTGCTGCTTGCCATGGCGCTGGCCGATCCGGTGCAAGATCTTGGCTCGCCCCTGAAAGGGCCATTCCGTGCCAAAGCGCTGGATGCGCCCGATGCCGCCACAGCGGCGTTGAAGCTGGCGCGACTGGCCGGGATATTGCCTGCCTTTTTCTTGCGTAGCGGGGATGTCCCTACCGAAGTGACGACCGATGCCGTGGATATAGAGGCCTATGACGATGCGGCGCGGCTTGCCATCGCAACGCGTGCGCGGTTGCCCGTGGCGGTTAGTGAAAACACCGAAATCATCGCTTTTCGCAGTCCCGAAGAACCGCAGGAGCATGTTGCCCTCATCATCGGCCAGCGCGACGCCAGCGTACCTGTTGTCCGTTTGCACAGCGAATGCCTGACC
>JAENVZ010000284.1 GCA_016650315.1 Alphaproteobacteria bacterium
GTGCGCGCCGGTGCCGACGGGACCGGCCAGGGCAGTGTCGTCCTGGCGGCCCGCACCCTGACGGCCGCCCGTGGTGGGAGTTCCGGCAACCGGCGGCGGAGGCTTCGGCGGTTCGGGATAGGCGGGTTTCAGGTTGGTGCGGCGACCCGGCGCATCGGAAACAACCTTGTAAATCTGGCCGGCGCCCGGCGTGGAGTATTTGGCCTTCAGTTTGCCGTTCTTGATGTCGTTCGCGATGATCAGGCGGTTATAGGTCGAGCCGATCCAGAGCGTGTCGCCGTCGGCGGCGATGCCGGAAGCCGAGCGAACGCCTTCGCACACAAACTCGCGGATCAGCTTGCCATCCTGCGGATTGATCAGGGAGGCGTAGTTCTCAGGACCCTGGTCCATGATCCACATGCCCTCGCTGGTGACATCCAGTCCGTTCGGCTTGGTATGTGGAGTCTTGTAGATTACCTCGACAGCGTTGGAGGCGATGTTGCGGGTGCGAAGACCCGACAAATTCGGCATATGCGCAGCAGCCAGCTGCGGGAAGGCTGCAATCGCTGGCGCAGAGGCCGCCATTGCCAAGAGTCGCCGACGGTCGATCATGGTGTTTCCTCTTTTATTTGTGTCCTGAATGAACCGAAGCGGTATCACGGCAAAAGGTAGACGTGGGCCATTTGAGCGTCAACGAACCCAGCAGATGGCCGACTTACGTCTTTCACTAGATGAGAGAAAGAGAAGCCATATAGGGCAAACTGCATGGCGGACGTCATCTACTAGTCAAAAGTGAGAAAGCCGAAGCTGCGGAGGAACGTATCAACTCGACTTCAATACTCGACCAAGGCCGCATAGCAGTTGCGCCCGCCCAGTCAGCGCGCATGCTCGGTATTGGCCGGACGATGCTTTACCCCCCTCCGATGTCCGTTTGGCGTCAAAAGCCGTCATCCCGACCCGCCAAATTAAGATCAGCCAATGTTTGTATATGTCCTTTGCTTCGGCCTAGCCCTTACTCAATCCTGAGATAGCTGTTCCTTGAGCGATTGTACCAATCGATCGCGAAATACTTTGGGTGGTTGCTTGGCTTTCAATGGCCCGAACTGGGCGCGAGCGGCTTTCATCCGCTCCTGCATGTCCGCAAGCGCGTCCGGATAGACCTGGGCAACGCTGTAGTTCTCGGAAATATCCTTGCTGATGTCGAACAGCTGCGGATAACCCACGTTTTCCGTCGAAGCCAGTGACCCGCGGTAATGGGAACGGGTCGCATATTTCCACCGCTGCGTACGAATCGCCACGACGTCCTCGTCGTTGAACAGCAGCAGCTGATCATGCGGCGAAGCAGCGCCTCGGGTTAAAAGCGCTGAAATATCCCGGCCATCCAGTTCTACGCCTTGCGGACCCGAGATACCCGCCATTGCGCAGAAAGTCGGCAGGAAATCGATTCCCATCGCGATGGAATGGGTGCGTTGCCCGGCTTTGACGACACCGGGCTGGCAGGCAATGCAGGGCACGCGGTACCCGCCGTCATAGGCCGCGCCGCCCTTGCGATCGCGCAGACCTCCCGTCGAGCCTTCATACCAGGGACCGTTATCAGAGGTAAAAATCATCAGCGTGTCGCGCTCGATTCCCAGAGCCTTCAAACGCTCCATTAGGCGCCCGACAATCGTGTCGATTTCCACGACCGTGTCGGCATACGCGCCCTGCATGGACTTGTCGCGAAACCGCGCATCCGGGTAATTCGGCAAATGTGGCGCGCTCAGCGCCAATTCGACGAAGAATGGGCGGTCCGCATGATCGGTTATGAACCTCTCGGCTGCAGCGTAGAATCGCTCCTGCAGTTGATCCTCAATTACAGCTTCTCGCGCCGGCTCCTGATCCCTGCCGTTGTCGGTGTATAGCCACAAGGGCTTCATGTCGTGGCTGTACTGCAGGCCAAAGAACTGGTCGAATCCGTGGCGGGTCGGTTGCCAGCTGGGGCCTGTATGACCCAGGTGCCATTTCCCAAATAGCGCACTGACGTAGCCCGCCGGTTTGAGTGCTGCCGGAATTGTCACCTCGGAAAGGGGCAGCCGCCGTTCGTCATTCGGCAAAATCACGCTATAGCCCAGGCCGGTGCGGATTGCGTAACGCCCGGTCAGCAAGCCCGCGCGCGATGGCGTACAGATATTCTGCGGTGCGTAATAGTCCGTCAGCACATTCCCCTGTGCCGCCATTCGATTGATGTTCGGCGTAGGGATGGCCGATCCGCCATCCGGCTCAATATCCCCCCAGCCCAAGTCATCGCAGAGGACTATGATAAAATTTGGCTTGCGCCGGATTTGCCCAATGGCTTCACCGTTGACGGTTAGAGCGGCCACGGTTGCGGCCGTTGCACCTAGAAACTGCCGGCGTTCCATTTCTTCCCTCTCTCGATCTGCAACGTCTCGTGACCGTCGGTTTCCGCTGCCTCGGCATTGGTTGGTCAAAGGCGGAGATTGCTGGGCACCATAACAC
>JAENVZ010000285.1 GCA_016650315.1 Alphaproteobacteria bacterium
ATATCGGCCTAGCGCGCGCTTTAACGCCTAAGCGGGGATGGCCCATTGGTTGATTATTTCAGATCAGTGACGTCTTTCTGCTTTCGATATGCGAAATGCAATTTCGCAGTATTGACATCGGCGGAGCGGGAGGGCAAAGCAGGCTCGTTGCAAAATTAGGTTTTGGAGAACGAACTTGAGCGGTGTGTCGGAGCTATCGAAGCAATCCGGTCCAGGCGCATCTGGCGAAGGGCCGATAAAGGCGGCGACCGACATGGATCTGGAGTTGTTCCTGAATCCGCGGAGCATCGCCATCATAGGCGCCAGCGCGGATACTGGCTCGATCCGGGGCCGCATCCTGGATTACCTGCTTCAGCGTGAATATCCGGGTAAATTATATCTGGTCAGCCCCACGCAAGCCGAAATTCGCGGGCACAAAACCTATCCTACGCTGGCAGAAATCCCTGGGCCGGTCGATTTGGTCCTCATGGCTGTACGCGCCGACGCCACGCTTGGTCTGCTTCGCGAATGCGCCGCGATCGGCGTGCGCTACGCGATCTGCTATAGTTCCGGTTTCGCCGAAAGTGGCGAAGATGGAGCACGGATGCAGCGTGAGCTTGCCGAGCTTGCCGCCAATGGTGGCCCGCGGCTATGCGGGCCTAACACTGCGGGCTTCTTTAACGTCAAGGCGCAGATACCAGCCACCTTTGCGCGGAATGTCGATGCGCGCCGTCCGGCAATCGCGACGCGGCGATCCGGGCCGGGTACGGTAACCATCGTCGCCCAGAGCGGCGGCCTTGGTTTCGCAATCAATGATCGTTGCGCTGGCGAGCACGGGCTTATCGTCAACTATGTAGTCAGCACGGGTAACGAGGTCGATCTGGAGGCGCTTGATTTCGCCGATTTCGCGGTGCGCGATGCCGATACGCGTGTCGTCCTGCTGTTGGTAGAGGCGATCAAATGTGCCGAGAAGCTGCCTGCTCTGGCCGCTCGGGCGATTGCGGCGCGCAAGCCGATCATCGTTTCGAAATTCGGCCGCACCGATGCTGGCAGCCGTGCGGTGGGATCGCATGCCGCCAGGCTCACTGGATCGGATGAGGCATATGATGCGGCCTTTCGCCGTCATGGAATGATCCGCGTCGATGATGAGGATACGCTTGCCGATCTTGCCGCTGCCTTTTCGGTTTATGCGCCACCGGCTGGCCGCAATGTCGGTATCCTTACCACCTCTGGCGGTGCCGGCGTGTGGATGGCGGATGCATGTGAGTCAGTAGGCCTTTCCGTGCCGTTGCTTGACGACGTGACTCAGCAAGCGCTGGCGCAATATATCCCAAGTTATGGTGCGATCCACAATCCCGTCGACATGACCGCGCAGGTCTCGGTCAATCCGGTGGGCGGTTCGGTCCAGCTCAGTCCGCTGGTTGGGTCGGTTAAGGCGATGCTTGAAAGCCCGTCACTTCATTCGGTCGTCCTGGTGGCGAATATGTCGGATGGCGATGTTCTCGCGCGGGAGCGGGATCAGCTTGCCGAGCTTGCTGCATCCCTGCAAAAGCCGCTGTTTCTTTATTCGCACGCGCCGCCATCGCAGGCGAGCCGCGAGCTTGTTCAGGAGTTGGGGCTGGTATGTTTTGCAAGCACGCGGCGTGTTGCAGCCACGATCTTGCACATGGTGGAATATGCAGAGGCGTGTGAACGTCTCTCCGGCGGATTGCCCGACCTGGCACCTGCGATCGCCGCGGACGATGTCACTGCGCTCGCCGGAGGATTGTGTGAATATGAGGCCAAGGCGCTTTTGAAGCGCTATGGTCTGCCGGTCGGTGACGAGGCGCTGGCGAAGACGGCCGACGAAGCGGCGCAGATTGCGGCAGGCTTTGCTGCGCCCGTCGCGCTCAAGATCCAATCACGCCAGATCCAGCACAAGACCGAAATCGGCGGCGTGCTGCTGGGGTTGAACGATGCCGCAGAGATTAAGGCGGGTTTTGATACGGTGATGGCGCGCGCCGGGCAGCATGCGCCGGACGCCACTGTCGATGGCGTTCTGGTGCAAAAGATGGCACCGATGGGGCGGGAGCTTGCTGTCGGCATCGTGCATGACGCCGACTTTGGCCCGATGATGATGGTCGGCCTTGGCGGCATCTTTATCGAGGTGCTCAAGGATGTCGTGATCGAACCGCTGCCGGTGCGTCGCGACACGGCACTGAGCATGTTGCGGCGCCTGCGCGCCTGGCCGATCCTTGAAGGGACACGTGGCAAACCAGCGGCGGATATCGAGGCGGTTGCCATGCTGATGGAGAAGCTCTCCCGGATGGTAGAAGGCGCGGGTGATGCCTGCCGTGAAATCGATCTCAACCCGGTATTCGTCTACGACGAGGGCAAGGGTGCGATTATCGTGGATTCCATGATCGTCGGTCGCGATGAAGTGATCTCTGCCGAGGCTCATCAATGAGTGGTCCGCTAACCGGTGTAACGATTCTGGAATTGGTCCAGAAGGGACCAGGGGCTTATGTCACCATGATGCTCGCCGATATGGGCGCAGACGTCATCAAGGTGGAGACGCCTTCGCGCGGCCGGGAATCGGGATCTGGCGGTTCGGCAGGGAAGGGCGACGCAAAGCTTCAGGCGGCGAATATTGCCAATCGCGGCAAGCGCAGCATCGTGCTCGACCTCAAGAGCGCCGATGGCAAGGCAATATTGGGGCGGCTGGCGGAAAAGGCCGATGTGCTGGTGGAAGGATTTCGCCCCGGCGTGACCGCGCGGCTCGGTGCCGACTATGAGACGCTTTCCGCAAGCAATCCCCGGCTGATCTATTGTTCGCTGAGCGGCTATGGTCAGGATGGTCCCTATCGCGACCTGCCCGGCCATGATGTCAACTATATCGGCCTTGCCGGCATTTTGAGCCTTGTCGGCGAGCAGGGCGGCCCGCCGATCGTGCCGCCTAACCTGATCGCGGATTTTGGCGGTGCGGCGATGCATGCGGTTGCGGGGATCAGCATGGCGTTGTTCGCGCGCGAACGTACCGGTCGCGGTCAGCATGTCGATATTTCCTATCTCGATTGCGCCTTGTCGCTTCTTTCCTCGACCCGTCCGATCCGTGAGTATCTGGGGCAGGGCAGGCTTCCGGAACGGGGTGGCGGTGCGCTCGGTGGCAGTTTTGGTTACTATAAGGTCTATGAGACTGCGGGCGGTGGCTATCTGAGCATCGGATGCGTGGAACCCTGGCTCTGGGAAAATATGTGCCGTGCCTTGGATCGCGCGGACCTGATCGACGGCGGGCCGCAGCCATCGGACTTCCACAGCGGTGAAAGTACTCGCCAGATCGAGGTCCGCAAGGAACTTGAGGCGCTGTTCAAGACCCGCAGCCGGGATGAATGGTTCGCGTTGCTGAGCCCGGCCAATGTCTGTGTCGGCAAGGTTTATGATGTCGGCGAGATATTCGATGATCCGCAGCTTCAGCATCGCGGCATGGTGCCCCGGCTCGATCATCCTGAGCTTGGGGAAGTGCGGCAGATTGGTGTTCCCATCCGTTTGTCCGATACGCCCGGAGCGATACGCGGATTTGCGCCGTGGAAAGGGCAGCATGTCGACGAAGTGCTGCGGGAAGTCGGTTATGATGAAGGGGCTATTGCCCAGTTCAAGGACCAGCAGGTCGTTTGAGAGCCAGCGAGTCAAGGAGAGTTAAGGTGCAAGCATGCGCGGGTATTCAAGTGCTGGAGATGGGCAGGGGCTTTGGTGTCACTGCCCTCTGCGGCCAGTTGTTCGCCGGCTTGGGCGCCACGGTTCGCGTGATCCAGCCGACGGAGGAGCTTGCAGGCCCCGCCACCGCAGAAGGGCGCACCTATCTTTCACACCTGTTGCATGCGGGCAAGGAGCGGATTGCGTTCGATCCCGCGACGATCACGGCTGAGGAGCTGGCGCCCCTGCTCGATTGGGCAGACGTCATCATCGTGGATCGCACAGCAGGCGGCCCATTTGCATCGCTGAGCGATCTTCAGACTTTTGAAGCTGAACATCCCGGCAAGATACTATGCGCAGTCAGCCTGTTTGGTGCGCGCAGCGAGCGGCCCGACTGGGTCGGCAACGAACTGATCGCCGAGGCGGCGGGCGCACTAATGGCGTGCAACGGTTATCCGGAACGCGCGCCTGTCTCCAGCGGCCTGCCCTATGCCCTGCACACATGCGCCCTATTCGCTTTCAACGCGATCATGACCGCGCTTTGGGAACGCGATAGATCCGAACGCGGACAGACCATCGACCTTTCGGTCGTCGACTCCATCACCGCGATCCTGGGCAATTTTCTGCCCAGCTATTTCCTGACCGGTCGGACGCCCCAGCGGATCGGCAACCGTCACACCATTGCCGCCCCGTGGAACATTTATCCCGCGCTGGATGGGAGCGTTGTGATCTGCACCGGAACCGGCGGCACGGGCTGGTGGGCAAAGGTGATGAAAGTGCTGGAGCGCCCCGACCTTGTTGATGATCCGCGATACGCGACCGAGTCCGACCGCGTGCGCAATGTCGACGAAGTCGATGCGATCATGTCGGAATGGACCTGCCAGCACACGATGCAGGATATCGTGTCGCGGATGACAGTGCTGGGGATCCCGGTGAGCGAGATTGGAACCATCGAGGCAGTGATGGCCGACCCGCATTATCGTGATCGTCGGGCGATGGTTCTGGAAGACCCTGCGTCCCCGCTGCCGCTCGCTGGTATTCCGCTCAAGGTCGGCGCCTGGCACAGCGACAACCAGCCCGGACCGCGCGATCCAGAGAGGATTTTGGAAGACAATAAATTTCGGGGTAAAGGCTCCAGATCCGGTAAGGGGCCGTTGTCCGGCATTCGCGTGCTGGAGTTTGCTTCGCGTACCAGTGTGCCGCTGGCCGGGCGCCTGATGGCAGACCTTGGCGCAGACATTGTCAAGATAGAGCCGCTGAAGGGCGACGCGCTGCGCGGCGCCGGCCAGCAGATCGGCGGCTCAAGCTATCTTTTCCACATCAATAATGCCGGCAAACGCAGCGTTGTTATCAATCCCAACGATCCCACAGGGCGCGATCTCATTATCGAACTGGCGCGCGATGCCGACATATTCATGGAAAACCTTGCTCCGGGCAGCCTCGACAAAATGGGCCTGGGTGCATCCGATCTCCTCGCCGTCAATCCGGAACTGATCTATTGTTCGGTAAGCGGGTTTGGCATGCGTTCCAACTATGGCAGCAAGCGCGCACTCGACACGGTGGTTCAGGCAGCCTGCGGGCTGATGTACATGACCGGCTACCCGGATCATTTCCCGGTTAAGCTCGGTATCTCTGCTGTCGACCTTAC
This sequence comes from Alphaproteobacteria bacterium, assembly GCA_016650315.1. Lineage (GTDB taxonomy): Bacteria > Pseudomonadota > Alphaproteobacteria > Sphingomonadales > Sphingomonadaceae > Rhizorhapis. The sequence continues at coordinate 5,300 of JAENVZ010000285.1, forward strand.
GACCGCGACGGCCACTATGGCGGGGGTATTGGCGGGCCTGCGCGAGCGGCCTTCGACCAGAAAGGGCATGCACATCGATCTCGCCATGGCCGATATCGGCGTGTGGATGACCCAGCGGGTCTGGCCGCAACTGCTGTGCGAGGGCGAGCATCCGATCCGGCTCGGCAATCGGTCGGCCGAGTCCTGCCCCCATAATATCTTCCAATGTACGGATGAGCGTTTCGTGGCGATCGCTGTCGAGGATGATGTGACATGGCGTGCCCTTGCAACGCTTATGGGGCGGCCAGAACTTGCTGAGGGCGTGACCGCCATGGTCGCCGGTCGTCTTGGCGAAATTGAGGCAATCGAAGCCGCCGTTGCGGAATGGACTGTCGGAAAATCGGCCGACAAGATTGCGGCGCTTTGTCAGGCGCACGGCATTCCCGCCGCGAAGGTGCGCGACTTGGTGGAACTGGTCGCCGATGGCGACACATCGGCGCGCGACATGGTCGTCCCAATCACGCACCCGACCGCGGGCGATATTCGGCTGCTTGGCAATCCGCTTGCGCTCTCGCGCACGCCACCTGTGATCACGCGCGGTGCGCCCATGCTTGGACAACATAGCGAGGAAGTGCTCGCAGGGATCGGCCTTACCGCCGACCA
>JAENVZ010000286.1 GCA_016650315.1 Alphaproteobacteria bacterium
AGGCTACTCGAACCCAACGGAGTTATGAGGCATTCATAACGCAACAGGGTATAAGGTTTGCGGTCAGGATACGAGCGCCAGGCGAAGTGGCTCTGCACCCTTTAATTCATGGTGCGCAATGCCAGGAATCGCTGCGATACTGGCAGCAAGTTCAGCCTCCACCGCAAAATCCCGGCCCAGACGAAGCTTGGCGATCCGGCCATCATCGAGTTTGCTGCGCAACAGGATTTCACAGCGTCCGCCTCGTGTGCCGGACACAAGTTGCGCGATGGCGGGAACGGCTTTCGGGTCTTCAATATCAATTTGCAGAATAAGCCGCGACATATTGGAAAGGCGGGAGAATGGTTGAACATTGCGGATCGTAACACGCGGCATTTCTTCCCCTGGTTGGCGGTCCAGTTCGACAGTCAAAAGGCCGCAATCCCCATTAGTGCCAAGGAGTTCTATCTGCTTGCAGACGTCTTCGTCGAAACAGCTTGCCTGAAACTGACCGCTGCCATCCGACAAGGTGGCGGAGACATAGCGCCGGCCCCGCTTGGTGTCGCGCCAGCGCACGTCCTCCACCAAAGCCGCCATTGTGGCGTTCGTGCGTCCGCCCTGATCATTGGCTGGCTGGCTGCAAATTACGCTGAAGTCTTTTGCGCCGTTGGCATCGGCAATGTGGCGAAAACGGTCAACCGGATGGGCGGAGAAATAAAAACCAAATGCGTCCTTTTCTTGCGCCATGCGGTCGGCGATCGACCAATGGGCGCCGGATGGAATTTGAATATCGGCTTGTTTGACCTCGGCCGCGCCGAACAGTCCGCCCTGACCGCTTGTCCTCGCCTCGGCTGCGCTGGAAGCCACGGCCAGGATGGTTTCCGCCGCGGCGTGAACGCCCGCCCGATCAGGATTGATGCTGTCGAACGCGCCGCCTGCGGCCAGACTTTCAAGCTGCCGCCGGTTGAGAAGTCGTGGTTCGACCCGATTGGCGAAATCATCAAGGCTGGTGAAGGGGCCGTGTTCCACCCGTTCGGCAACCAGCGTGTCCATTGCCTTTTCGCCGACGCCCTTCAGGCCGCCCAACGCATAGCGCACGGCGTGGCCCTTCTCATATGGTTCAACCGAATATTCCGCTTCGCTGGTGTTGATACAGGGCGGCAGGCAGGCGATGCCCATGCGCCGCATGTCATCGACGAAGATGCAAAGCTTGTCGGTTTGGTGCATGTCGAAGCACATGGAGGCAGCATAGAATTCAGCGGGGTAATGCGCCTTTAGCCAAGCGGTCTGATAGGCGAGAAGAGCATAGGCGGCCGCGTGCGATTTGTTGAAGCCATAACCTGCGAACTTGTCGATCAAATCGAACAGTTCATTGGCCTTGGATGCTGAAATATTGTTGTTTGCGGCGCAACCCGTCACGAACCGTTCGCGCTGGGCGTGCATTTCGGCCTGAATTTTCTTGCCCATCGCGCGGCGGAGAAGGTCGGCGTCGCCCAGTGAATAACCTGCGAGAATCTGCGCGGCCTGCATCACTTGTTCCTGATAGACAAAGATGCCGTAAGTTTCCTCCAATATGCTGGACAGCAATTTATGAGGATATTCAATTGCTTCCGTGCCATTCTTGCGACGCCCGAACATCGGGATGTTGTCCATCGGTCCCGGACGGTAGAGCGAGACAAGTGCAATGATGTCGCCGAAACTGGTCGGCTTTACCTGCGCCAAAGTCTTGCGCATCCCTTCTGATTCCAACTGGAATACGCCGACGGTGTCGCCACGCTTAAGTAATTCGAAGACCGCCGGATCATCCCATTTAAGCAAATCAAGATCGACCTCAACGCCCCGTTGTTTCAGCAGGCGCACGCCCTTTTGCAGCACGGACAAGGTCTTCAGGCCCAGAAAGTCGAATTTGACGAGGCCCGCGCCCTCCACATATTTCATGTCGAATTGCGTCACCGGCATGTCCGATCGCGGATCGCGGTAGAGCGGAACCAGTTGGGACAGGGGACGGTCGCCGATCACCACGCCCGCCGCATGGGTGGAACTGTGGCGCGGCAGGCCCTCCAGCTTGCGGGCCAGATCGATGAGGCGTTTGACCTGCGGGTCGCGCTCATATTCATACCGCAATTCGGCCACGCCGCCCTTTTCCATGGCGCGATCCAGCGTCCAGGGGTCGGTAGGGTGATTGGGAATGAGCTTTGCCAGCCGATCGACCTGACCATAGCTCATTTGCAGCACCCGGCCGGTATCCTTCAACACGGCACGGGCCTTCAGCTTACCGAAGGTGATGATCTGCGCGACATGGTCGGACCCATATTTGTTTTGGACATAGCGAATGACTTCGCCGCGCCGGGTTTCGCAGAAGTCGATGTCAAAGTCAGGCATCGACACGCGCTCGGGATTGAGGAAGCGCTCGAACAGCAGCCCCAGC
>JAENVZ010000287.1 GCA_016650315.1 Alphaproteobacteria bacterium
AGTCACCGGGCGGAGCGGCCCAATTGTGATCGAGATCGAATATCGCGTGCCACGTCATCGCGCACGTACCTTTTATGGAGTGATGCAGGGGGTACAAAGCTGCCGTCAACGCAGCGGCGCCTATGGTTGGTCCATCGCTCGCGATCTTTCCAATCCCGAATTATGGACTGAACGCTATTATTGCCCAACCTGGTTTGATTATCTCCGTCAAAGAAATCGGCTGACACAGGCCGAGCGCGAGCTGTTGGCGCATGCATTCGAATTTCATGCCGGACCTGGTGGACTACACATTCGTCGGATGCTGGAAAGGCCCTTCGGTTCGGTGCGCTGGCGCGAGGATGTCCGCGATGCGGCCACTCCCGCGATATCATTGACACCGCCTGGCGGCGTCGGGCCGTGATCCATGGCAGCAGGATCTGGTGCAAGTTCGCTGCGACGGAAGACTAATAACGGTGGGCCGGGCGTTGTGCCGTTCAAGCTTTTGACGCCCATCGGCGATCAGACCAACACGCTGGTTTATGGTGCCGGGGGTATCGGTTCTCGGATTTTTACAAACATGGCCTGCCGTTGACCATTATCGTGGCGGTCGCCACCATCGTCATGATCCCGATGATCTGGCCGCTATAGCCTGTATTACGCGCCATATGGCTTGACTCCGGTCATGCCCGATGCCAACGAGGCAGCCTCTTCCGCCATAGGCGGGCGCGTAGCTCAGTGGTAGAGCACACCCTTCACACGGGTGGGGTCGCAGGTTCAATCCCTGCCGCGCCCACCATCGACACAATCGAAAAATGAACGAAAAAAAGCGCGCCCCGGCAGGAGCGCGCCTCTTGTTGGGCCTAATGGAAAACAGCTTACATCAGCTTCCAGGTGAATGGCAGGACGACCGAAGCCGATCCGCCGGGAGGGGCCGGGAATTTGCCGACCTTTGCAGGCAGTGCCAATGCTTCGCGGTCAAGGACCGATGAACCGGATGGCCCAACCAATTCCACCGAACCAAGCGAACCATCAGCAGCCACAGTCAGCTTGACCTTCGCCGTGCCTTCATCACCGCGCATCTGGGCAGCACGAGGGTAGGTCTGCTTTGCAGCGATCATCCTGGCGACATTGCGCTGCCAGTCAGCCGACTGAGCGTAGGCAGGCGCGGCAACGACCATTACGCCAACAACAACAGCAACCAGATATGCGAATATTATTTTGGACATCTTAGACCTCAGCTTTCTTTTTATAATGCCCCGCTTGCACCGCGGAAATGCCTATAACTACCGGTTTGAAATAGATTATTTTCACTAAATTTCGCCCTTGTTCACAAATCCTCCCGAGGTTTTAGGGCGAGATTGCCGCGCTGCATCGACACTGGCGCCTTGCCGGATACCTTTGCCTTCGCGTGCCTGGCGTTCTGACCCAGTTCGAAGAAAGAAAGCTGTTCGAACAGCCGCTCTGTTTCGGTAGACAGGTTACGCGCACCCGCTGTGCTTTGCTCGACCATTGCGGCATTCTGTTGCGTAACCGTATCCATCGAGGCAACGGTTGCGCTGATTTCATGCAGGCCGCTGGCTTGCTGTTCAGCCGCAGTGGCGATTTCTTCCATCAGGCTGGAAACATGCGTAACTTCGGCCACGATCTGCTTCAGCGCCTCACCGGAATTTTCAACCAGCGCCACGCCATCTGCAACCTGTGCGCCCGACGTTGCCACCAGCGCGCGGATCTTGGCCGCAGCATCCGCCGATCCTTGTGCCAACAAACGAACCTCTGCCGCGACAACACCAAAGCCAGCGCCCGCATCACCGGCCCGTGCCGCTTCCACGCCCGCATTGAGCGCCAGCAGGTTGGTCTGGAACGCAAGCGCATCGATCGTTGAAATGATGGCGTTCATTTCGTTGCTCGACGCCTCGATATGCCGCATCGCTTCAATCGCGCGTTTGGCGGTCGCATCGACCTGTTCGGCCGATTTTCGGGCGATGCCGACGCGTTCGCTGGTCTGCCGCGCATTGTCGGCAGCCAGTTTCACCGATGCTGTAAACTGTTCCAGCGTCGTTGAAGTCCGGGCAAGCGATTCTGCCTGCCTTTCGGTACGGCGTGACAGGTCGTCCGAAGCCTGCGCGATTTCGTTGGTGCCGATGCGGATGGTGCTGCACCCTTCAACGATTTCGCTCAGCGCGGCCAACAGATGCCTGACCGCTTCGTTGAAATCGACATGCAGCTTGGCGAGCGGCCCGTCAGCATCGTCGGCCACCTCATACGTCAGGTCTCCCTGCGCCAGAGCAGCCAGGCCAGCGCCGATGGCGTCGATCGTTATCTGGGTCTGGCGGTTGCGCTCATATTCAGCCGCCGCGCGTTCCTTGTCGGCAGCAAACAGCGCCTTGAAACCGTCCAGTGCTTTTGCAAGCTGGCCAATTTCATCGCTGCGCTCCATGCCGGGAACCTCGACCTGCAGGTCGCCCTCCACGACGCGGGAAATGACCTGGCTCATGCGCTTCAGCGGTCGGGCAATCACGCGCATCATCAACAGGCTGAGCAGGAAGGAAAGCACCAGCGCACCGCCCAGCGAGGCCAGGATCATCGTACGGGATTTCTTGAAAATGGCGTCGCTCGCCGAAGAATTCGCGTTGCCGCCTTTCACGTTAAGATCGATGAGCTGGAGAATATCGTCCTCCACCAGATAGAATATATCGAGGGACTCGCCCTTGAAAAAGTCTGTTGCACCTGCCGTGTCACCCGCGTTGGACAACGCAATCATCTGATCGGTCAGCTTGCCATATTCGGCCCAGTTGGTGAGAAGATTGTCATAAAGCGCCGTCTGTTCAGGCGTGACCACATGCTGCTTGTAATCTGTCAGCAGGCCAGTGATGGCTGACCGCGCATTTTTCAACTGGATTTCGGCCTTGCGCTTTCCGCTTGCATCGGCCGCCATGACATGACCGCTTTGGGCAATGCGATATTGCGAGGTGTAGGCGTGAAGATCGCCAATCAACTGCGTCGCCGGCAACCAATGCGTGCGCATTTGTGCCGACAGATCGTTGACTTGCGCGATTTTCACCACAGCAAAAATGCCGATTCCGGCGATCATTGCCAACAACCCGGCAAATGCCATCATCATTTTTGCGGAGATGCTTAGATTTTTCCTCATCCCGAGTTCCCTTTGTAATGGCCTCCACGCACAAAACGGACTCAAGCCGATAAAGTTAAATGGAAAAATTCCGCGTTCGCCATGCGTCGGGGCCACATGTGCCGTCTTGCTGAAGGCATGAATGCTCAAGTCGTTCGGACAAGATAATTTATTGCACCGATCACAGTGTCTCAACTGATTCATAATGGGCGATTATTTCGTATTCGAACCAAAAAATCCGTAATTTCACACATACTTACGGGCACCCATCCATAAAAACCTGTTGCAATTTCATAGATGAAAAGAGATTTAGGATTAGGTGGGGAAACTAAAGGCACATAACGAACAGTATATAACGGTGGAGAGGGCAATACAGAGGGATCGGGCCAGCATTAATGACTATTTCGTGGAAGCCAGAAGCTGTGGCGGGGGAGCCACTGGAACACATTATCATCGGAGACAGCGAAGCCATATGCAGGGTCAGGGATCTGATCCGGCAAGTCGCAAGGTCGGACGCCTCGGTCATGATTACGGGACCATCGGGAAGCGGGAAGGAGATTGTTGCAACCGCCATTCATGGCGAAAGCCAGAGGGCAAGGAACCGCTTTATCGCGGTCAATTGCGGCGCAATTCCCCGCGACCTGTTGGAATCCGAACTCTTCGGGCATGAAAAAGGCAGCTTCACTGGAGCGATAGCGCAGCGAAAAGGCCGGTTCGAGGATGCCCATTCGGGTACGTTATTCCTTGATGAAATCGGCGACATGCCCGCTGACATGCAGGTCAAGTTGCTTCGTGTGCTTGAGGCCCGGAAAATTGAACGCGTTGGCGGCAATGGCACAATCGACATCGACACCCGGATTATTTCGGCGACCCATCAAAATCTGGAAGACCGTATCGACACGCGTCAATTTCGTGAAGATCTGTACTACAGGCTTGCAGTCTTTCCCATCCAGTTGCCGGCCCTGCACGAACGGCCAGAAGACGTCCCCGCACTGATACAATATTTCCTGAAAAAAATGTCGACGCCCGAAACCATACTGGGCTTCACTCCCGGCGCTATGGCGCGTCTCATTACGCATGAATGGCGAGGCAATGTGCGTGAATTGCGCAATGTTGTCGAACGCGCGATTATCCTGTTTCCGAACATGCAGATCAATTCCGATCAGGTCGATACGCTGTTCCGTCGGCGCTACAGTAATGCGCCGACGACCGAAACTGTCGCCGAACCCACCCGGAACGGCTCGGTTGCAAACGGATCATTCGGACACAGCATTTTAACGGAAAACTGGGCCAATGGCGATACCACCATCGACCTCAAGCAACATCTTGCCGAAATCGAACGCCGATATATTGCTGCGGCATTGACGAAGGCCGAAGGCGTGATCGCTGACGCCGCCCGCCTGCTTTCCATGCAACGCACGACCTTCATTGAGAAAATGAGGAGGCTCGACATACAGAAGGAAGAAGTGCGCCTCAGCGCCTGAAATTACGTCCAGTCAGCTCGCCTTGCTGTCCGCCATAGCAAGGATATGCTCAAATTCCGCTTTCGTAAGCTGCGCCACTGACAGGCGCGATTGACGCAGCATCTTCATCTCCGCCAGCGCCGGATCGGTCTTCATTTCCTTCAATGTCACACCGCGCGGCAGTTTCCGTTTTGGCGCGACATGCACAGCGACCCAGCGCCCGCTGTCATCGGTACTGTCAGGCTTGGCCTCCTCAACCACTTCCATGATGCCGACGGCCTCAAGACCTGACTGGCTATGATAGAAGAGCGCCAGATCACCGCTTTTCATCGCCTTCATGTTGTTTGACGCCTGGGCATTGCGCACGCCATCCCATTCCGCCTTGCCCTTTGCCACCAGATCATTCCAGGAAAAGCAGTCCGGTTCCGATTTCATCAGCCAATATTGCCGCTCGCCCATCCTCGTTCTTTCCTTTCCGCTGACGGCGCATGACAGGTGCACACCGACGCGATAAGTATATCCGGGTAAAAAGGAAAATACATGGCCATTATCGACCAGGTGCCGGTCCTTTCGATGAACGAAGGCGCCACCCCTGCTTTTGCCAACAGCATCGGCAAATCCTTCGAACGTTTTGGTTTTGCCATGGTGCGCGATCACGGCCTTGATCCTGCCTTGGTGGAAAAGGGCTGGGCGCTGGCCAAATCCTTTTTCGCCCTGCCCGAAACAACCAAAGGGACCTACCGGATCGAAGGCGGCGGCGGACAGCGCGGCTATACCGCCTTTGGCACCGAAATTGCCAAGGATGCGACCGAAAGCGATCTGAAGGAATTCTGGCATGTCGGCCGTGACCTACCCACCACAGGCCACCCGTTTTCCACGGCGATGCCCGCCAATATCTGGCCATCGGAAATTACCGGCTTCAAACCGCTGTTCCAAAAGCTGTTTGCGGAATTCGACCGTGTCGGCAATCAGATCCTGTCGGCCATAGCCATGCATCTGGGGCTTGCCGCCGACTGGTTCGACGACCCTATCCGTGACGGCAACAGCATTTTGCGCCTTCTCCACTATCCGCCGTTATCGCCTGACGCATCGGGTTTACGGGCCTGCCCACATGAGGACATCAACCTCATCACCTTGCTTCTGGGCGCGGAGGAAGCGGGGCTGGAGTTGCTTGACCGCAACGGCAATTGGCTGCCCATCAACCCGCCTGAAGGCGCTTTGGTCGTCAATGTCGGGGATATGTTGCAGCGGTTGACCAACGACCGCCTGCCCTCAACCACACACCGCGTTTGCAACCCGCCGCCAGAGCGGTGCGCCCATTCGCGCTATTCCATGCCTTTCTTCCTGCACCTGCGGCCCGATTTCATGATCGAAACGCTCACAAGCTGCGTGGATGCCGCGCATCCTGATCGCTATCCCGAACCGATCACCGCCGACGCGTATCTGATGCAGCGCCTGCAAGAAATCGGACTGCTATAATAGGGTCGGAGCGGGCTTGTCGCTCAGCAGGATAATCTGTCCCGTCACCATCTGCGCCCCGGCGAGCCAATTTATTGTGAACGCCAACCTGTCCGCCTGCGCCGCTTCCACCACGATGGCATTGATGCGTCGTGCGGGTGCCTGCGCTATGGCAAGTCCTTGCACCTTGAGCGAAAGTTCGGACAGGTAGAGGCGCGTTGTTGCAGGCGCCACCAGAACAACGGAACTTTCCCTATCCCCGGCTTGAAAATTAGCAGACGGTAGCGTGTCGGCGTCCAGAAACTCTACCCGTACGTCCGCGTCGGTCCCACCATCGAGGGTCCAGCCCATTGCCTTCAACCCCAGTGCGGCTTCACGCGCCAACGGTGCGTGCGTATCGCTCAGCCACGCATGGCTCATTTGCGCGCGCGGCCCATGGTGATGCCAATCGATTCGTTGCGTTCCGACAGCGCCAGCTTCACGATCTTCACTTCAACATGCCGAACCTTGCGATCCTGAAGGAAAACCGTCTCGATGATATGATCTGCGACCGCCTCGATCAGGGTGAAATGCCTGTCGCGCGGTAACGCGGTGGATGCTGCGTGCTTCAGGTCCATATAGTTTTTGGATTGGCTGAGCAGCGTATCAGGCGTGTAATGCTCCGCCATTTCCAGTGTTGCGCGGACACTGATGCGCAACGGTTGCGGCAGGTGAGTCTCCTCCGAATAAATGCCGGTCAGCACATCGACGTCGAGGTCGCTCACTTCAAGGACCAGATAGTCCCCATACTCATTCATGCCGCCGTCGCCCTTCCAAAGGAATTTCCGCTTTTCATTTGTGCCAAAGGCGCTAAAAGCCGCGCCCTCGCGGCGCTGATGCACGCGAAAGGCTGGAACTGCAAGAATTGACACACATAATAGCCCTCTCCACACAAAGCGACAGCGCCGTTGAGACCTTGCTCGACGCGGCTTTTGGCCCTGACCGGTTCAAGCGGACGGCCTATGCCATTCGCCGTGGCATGAAATCCCTGCCCCATTTGAGCTTTGCCGCACTCGACACGCACGGCACACTGTCGGGCCTGCTGCAAAGCTGGCCCGTCGCGTTGAGCGATCCCAGCGGCAGGGAAACCCCACTCGTCATGGTCGGTCCCGTTGCCGTATTGCCTGCACTACAACAGGGAGGCATCGGCAAACTCTTGATGCAAAGGCTGATGGCGGAAGCGCACAAACAGCAGAGCGATCCGCTGATGATGATTGGCGATCCCGAATATTATGGCCGCTTTTTCGGCTTTTCGGCGGCAGAAACTGGCGGCTGGAAAGCTCCTGGCCCGGTCGAGCGCCACCGGTTGCTCGCCCAGTCCATTGATGGCCGCGCACTACCTGGCACCGGCATTCTTGGTCCACGCAAGGCATTATCGCGCGTCGCGTAACAAGAGATAAGTATTTACTTATCCCTACGTAAATTGCAGTAAAGGTGATAAGTTATCACTTAACATGAGATAAGTTTTCCCTTATCACCTGCAAAATGGCCAGCATCACCCTTCGTCAGCTCGAAATCTTCGTTCAGGTTGTCGAACATGGCAGCTTTCGCAACTGCGCCCGGCAGGTCGGCGTGTCGCAAGTCGCCATCAGCGACCATATCAGGCAACTGGAAGAACGGTTGGGCCACGCATTGTTTAAGCGTGTTTCGGGCGGATCATCCACCCTGACCCCGGCAGGCGAGCGCGCCTTTCGTCATGCCTCGCAGGTGCTGGCCGCCATGGCCACGCTGAAGCAGGACATGACCGGCGCGGGGGCTGACACACCGGACAGCAAGCTGGTCATCGCCACGCACAGCAATATCTTACGCTATTTTCAGGAAGCCCTTGCCCAATTTGAAGAGGATAATCCGCATATCGGCATCGAACTGGACCTCGACACCTTTACCGCATCTCCCCTCGCCGACAAGATGCGGGAAGGCGTCGTCGACATCGGCTTCTTCTATGCTCTGGAAGCCTCGCCCGAGCTTGAATCAGCGCTGATGTGGCATGAACCGCTCGCCCTTTTCGTGGCGCGGGATCACATCTTGGCACAACAGGAACAGGTATCCGTCGATGACCTGCTGCATTTCCCCATCATCCGGCTTGGTGCGAACAATCCCCAGGGCCTGTTGATCGGTGAAGCGATGGAACAGGCGGGGCTAGGCCGCTGCGTCGTATCGCTCGAAACCGACGATTATGGCCAGATTCTGACCAGTGTGCGCAACGGGCTGGGCTTTATCTGCATGTTCGAATCAGCCGCGAGTGACCTGCTCAACCTTGGCGGCATGAAACGCATCGCGTTCGACGGCGCATTGCCCGATATAGAAGTCCGCCGGGCCATACGGGCACCCTGGCGCGATGACCCGGTTGTCGCAAAACTGCTGGAGACATTGTGACATAAAAAGGGCGCCGCAACGGGCGCCCCTTCCCTGACCATGCTGACTGGTTCAACCCTTTTTGAGGGTAAGCCCGCCAAAGCGCTTGTTGAAGCGTGCAACCTGACCACCAGCGTCCAGCAGACGCTGATTGCCGCCCGTCCATGCCGGATGCGATGTCGGATCGATGTCGAGCGTCATCGTATCGCCTTCCTTGCCCCAGGTGGAGCGCGTCTGGAACGACGAGCCGTCGGTCATCTGGACGGTGATGAGATGATAGTCGGGATGCGTGTCTTTTTTCATGTCGATCTGCTCCGAGTGTGGCTGGTTTCCGACCAGCCGATGGATGCCTAGAGCATCGTGCGGAAAAGTGGGAACCGGTTTTCCGTTTAAAACGATGCGAAAACAAAAAAACTAGGGCGCGCGACCTGCGTCAGATTTAACGCAGCGCGCTCTAGAATTCAGCGAAGAGCGGCCCCTAGCGGCAAATGCCGCCAAAGGCAAGTACCCGGATCAATGGTGCGTCAGGCCGGTGCGTCAGCAATCATCGCGGTGAATTCGGCCTCTGCGGCCAATTTGCCTTCAACCATCGCCTTGCCCGCAAATTTGCAGATGGAACCGCGATCCTTGGTGATTTCGACATGGAAATCCACCAAGCATCCCGGCTCCACAGGCGAACGGAATTTCGCACCATCGATCGCCATGAAATAGACAAGCTTGCCTGATCCGGCCAGTCCCAGCGATTCAATGGCCAGTACCGCAGCGGCCTGAGCCATCGCTTCGACCAGCAACACGCCCGGCATGA
>JAENVZ010000288.1 GCA_016650315.1 Alphaproteobacteria bacterium
CAAGGCTATGGTCGGGGGACTGGCACGGTTTTCGTCTGCCCGCACCAGCCGCAAAACGAAACGCGCAAGCCGCGGCGCGGCGGCATAGGCGCGGTCGCTCTCGATTGTCTGATTGGTCATGCGCAGGCGCAACGCCAGTTCCCGCATGATCCGAAGCGCAATCTTGTGATTATGCTCCAGCAAGGCTTCAAAGGCTTTGCGGCCCAGCGTCAAATAGCGGAGCGGTCCCATGGCGATCACGCTGGCGGTACGCTCGCCGCCGTCGAGTAAGGCAATTTCGCCGAGCACCGCGCCCGCACTCACATATTCAAGCACGATTTCCCGGCCATTTGCGGTGTAGACCGTCACGCGGGCCTGACCGTCGAGCAGGATGACGAGCGAATCGCCAGCGTCCCCCTGCCGTAACAGCACATCGCCCTTGGCCGCATCATGGAACTTCGCGCTGCTGAGCAGTTGCGAAAGCTCGGCCTCCTCCAATGTGTGAAGAAGGCTGTGCTCGGGCAATTTGCCATGAAGATCGCGTGCGTCCATTTGGCCCTGTCAATCAACCGAATCGGTTCTACCAACAGTATGTTGCCAAAATATGGTAAATTTCTCTGTGATCTTCATCACAGGAGGCAACCCTCTATCGACCGGGTGTTAAACGAGTCGGCTTTGTTTGACGGCTGCTGCGATAAAGCTGGCGAACAGGGGGTGGGGTTCGAAAGGCTTGGATTTGAGTTCCGGGTGGAACTGAACCCCTATGAACCAGGGATGGTCGGGTCGTTCGACGATTTCGGGCAAGGCGCCGTCGGGCGACATGCCCGAAAAGATGAGTCCGCCTTTTTCCAGCGGTTCACGATAATGCGCGTTCACTTCATAGCGATGGCGGTGCCGCTCGCTAATCTCTGCGCTGTCGTAGATCGAACCAACGACGCTATTGCCAGACAGTTTTGCAGGATAAGCGCCAAGCCGCATGGTGCCGCCCATATCGCCGCCCTCCTGACGCTGTTGAAGCCCCTCCTTGCTCATCCATTCGGTGATAAGGCCGATGACGGGTTCGTCAGTGGGGCCGAATTCGGTTGTTGAAGCGCCGGCGATTCCCGCTGTGTTCCGGGCGCCCTCGATGCAGGCCATCTGCATGCCAAGGCAAATGCCGAAAAAGGGCACATTGCGTTCGCGGGCGAACTTGACGCTGCCGATCTTGCCTTCGCTGCCACGCTCGCCAAAGCCACCGGGTACGAGGATGCCATGCAACGGTTCAAGCTGGGCGGCCAGATGCTCCTCATTTTCGAACATTTCGGCGTCGAGCCAGCGGATATTGACCTTGACCCGGTTGGCAAAGCCACCATGGACCAGCGCTTCATGCAAGGATTTATAGGCGTCGGGCAGGCCAACATATTTGCCGACCACACCAATGGTCACTTCGCCTTCGGGATTGCTGTAGCGGTCCATGATGTCGATCCACTGGACCATTTCCGGCTCCGGCGCGTCTGTGATGCCAAAGGCGCGCAGCACCTCATCATCCAGTCCTTCGTCATGATATTGCAGAGGAACGGCGTAGATATTAGGCGCATCGAGCGCTGGGATGACCGCTTCCTTGCGAACGTTGCAGAACAGCGCGATTTTCGCGCGCTCGCCGTCCGGCAGGGGATGTTCGCAGCGGCAGAGCAAAATATCGGGCTGAATGCCAAACGAAGTCAGTTCCCGCACGCTATGCTGGGTCGGCTTGGTCTTCAGCTCACCCGCCGCGCTGATATAGGGAACCAGCGTCACATGGACGAAGACGGCGTTTTCCCGACCAATGTCGTTGCGCAGCTGCCGAATCGCTTCGATGAAAGGCAGGCTTTCAATGTCGCCCACCGTGCCGCCGATTTCACACAACACGAAGTCCAGATCGTCCAGATGATCCTGCGCAAATGCCTTGATCGCATCGGTGACGTGCGGAATGACCTGCACCGTTGCGCCCAGATAGTCGCCGCGCCGTTCCCGGGTAATGACGGTCTGATAGATGCGCCCAGCGGTCACGTTATCAGACTGCCGCGATGGCACGCCGGTAAAGCGTTCATAATGGCCAAGGTCAAGGTCGGTTTCCGCCCCATCGTCGGTCACATAGACTTCGCCATGCTGATAGGGCGACATCGTGCCAGGATCGACATTCAGGTAAGGATCGAACTTGCGAATACGCACGCGATACCCCCGCGCTTGCAGCAATGCTGCAAGGCTGGCGGCCATGAGGCCCTTGCCAAGCGAGGAGACCACGCCGCCGGTGATAAAAATGAACCGCGCCATGGGAGGAAAGGCTTATCCTTTAAAGGTCACAACAAGCAAGCGTGCGAATCCGCCGCCCGCGAAATAATTTGGATTTTTTACGGATCAGTGAGCGAGAGGAACGCTGTCGTCTTTCGCTGCACTGTCATTTTGCGCGGCTGCACTGGCCGCAGCGGCCAGTGGATCGGTATCGCCAGCAGCAGGCGTATCACCCGCGGGCTGCGCTGGCGCTGCCCGTGACAGCGACGTGTCAATTTCCGTCGGTGCGTGCTTGACCGAAGCGATAACGGCGAGCGTCACGCTGAGCGTAACAAACAGCGTCGCCAGAATCGTTGTCGAACGGGTCAGAAAATCCGCCGCCCCGCGCGCCGACATAAGCCCAGAAGGACTGCCGCCGACACCCAGGCCGCCACCTTCTGACCGCTGCATCAGGATAACGCCGACCAGCGCTGCGGCCACAATGGCCTGCACAACAAGGATGAAGGTGAACATGAAAAATCAAAACCCGTAATGAATTACTTGAGCGGGCTCATAACGCCTCCCGCTCCAATCTTCAACCGGCAGCAGACGCTGCCACGATAATCGGCGCAAATTTTTCGGCCGTCAGGCTGGCTCCGCCGACAAGGCCGCCGTCAACATCGGCTATGGCAAGCAGATCAGCGGCATTCGCCCCGTTCATCGATCCGCCATAGAGGATGCGCATGCCGTCAGCCTCGCTACCGATCCGCGACCGCAGGGCGTCGCGCAGCGCACGGTGCATTCTGGCGACTTCCTCCATCGTCGGGGTTCGCCCTGTGCCAATGGCCCATATCGGCTCATAAGCGATCGACAGCCAATCGGCGGCGGCTGCATCGGGCAAAGAGGCAAGCAATTGATCCGATACGACCGTTTCGGCATGACCAGCATCGCGTTGCGCCTCGCTTTCCCCCACGCACAAAATAACATTCAGGCCATTGCGCCGGGCCGCAACGGCCTTTGCCGCGATGTCGCCATTGCTTTCATGCTGATCAGTGCGTCGTTCGCTATGTCCTACTATACAGATGCTGGCGCCCGCCTCTTTCAACATCGCGGCGGACAGGCATCCGGTATGGGCACCACTGTCCGCCATATGACAATCCTGCGCGCCGATAAAGATTGACTGGACGGATATGCTTGCCGGATGGATCAGTGTGGCGGGCAGGCAAAGGCCGGATTCGATGCCAGGATGTCCTGCAACCACTTTGTCGATTGCTTCGACGTCGGCGATCTGGGCCATCAACCCGTTCATTTTCCAGTTCCCGACAATCAGCTTTTTCCTGCCCACCTATATCTCCCGTACGATGCCCGAATTTGGTTCTGCGGGCGATAGCAATTGGTGGCAGATTGTCTAGGGTCAGGACCTATTAATGACGGGGTCGAGACAGCGATGTCCGGGATGCTGTGGGAGGAGGAGCGCGAAAAGCGGGCATATTGCCCGGTTGAGCGCTTCGACGAACCACAGCGCCCGGACATCGCTGCTTGAAGGGTGGGACGAATAAAGGCGCTGGCGCGGTCGGCCGATTGCCAGATACTTCCAGTATCTGGCTGCACGCCCTCCCTCCCAGCGCCTTTATTCGCCTCCATCTCGA
>JAENVZ010000289.1 GCA_016650315.1 Alphaproteobacteria bacterium
GACATGACTGACCCCCGACACGTCAATGCCGCGCGCGGCGATGTCGGTCGCAACCAGCAGCTTCACCTTGCCCTGACGAAAGGCTTGCAGCGCCGCTGTGCGCTGGCCCTGGCTCTTGTTGCCATGAATTGCGACGGCTTCCAGACCTGCGCCTTCCAGAAAGCGAACAACGCGATCTGCGCCATGCTTGGTGCGGGTAAAGATCAAGGCCCGGTCGATGGCCTCGTTCTTGACCGTCAGCGTCAGCAAAGCCTGCTTTTCCGCCTGATTCACAAAGCTGGCATATTGCTGCACGCGCTCGGCGGTCGTTGCCTGCGGTGCGACGCTGACCTTGATCGGATCACTGAGGAACCGATCGCCCAGTTCGGAAATCGCCTTGGGCATGGTCGCGGAAAAGAACAGGCTCTGACGCTCACGCGGCAACATCTTGTCGATGCGCTTCAACGGCACGATAAAGCCCAGATCCATCATCTGGTCGGCCTCATCGAGCACGAAAATCTCGACATCATGCAGATGCATCGCCTTTTGATCGATCATGTCGAGCAGGCGGCCAGGCGTGGCAACAAGAATATCGACGCCCGCCTTCAGCTTGTTGATCTGGCGATTGATCGGCACGCCCCCGAACACGGTTTCGACCGACAGACGCATGAACTTGCCATATTCGCGGAAACTTTCGGCAATCTGCGCGGCCAGTTCACGCGTTGGCGACAGTACCAGCATACGGCAGCTATTGAACGGCCGCGGCTTGGGATTTTCATGGAAATAATGGAGCGAGGGCAGCGCAAACGCCGCCGTCTTGCCCGTGCCGGTCTGGGCAATGCCGCACAGGTCGCGGCCTTCCATCAGCGGCGGGATCGCCTTCAACTGAATCGGCGTGGGAGTGGTGTAATTCTTGGCGGCGAGCGCCTTCAAAATAGGCTCGGCGAGGCCAAGTGTATTGAACTGTGTCAAATGATATACTCACAAATAAGCGAAGAGCGCGGGCACACACCACAGGTTCAGGGGCGCGCAACCACGCATCGCGGGTTACGAAACGACCCGCGTGAAAAGGGAAGCCTCAAAGCTAGAAGCGCATAGTCATTGGCCGGTCCTGGTTAAGGACGATCACGCTGCCAATTGCTCCGGGGCGGTTATCCACCCTTTGCTGCGCTGCGGCGGCCTATGGCGGAGATTCCTGCAGATTGCAAGCGAATGCTTTGTTTTGGTTGATTCCATCGTTTGCATGGTGTTTCCGTACCAACATAAAAGCGATGAACAATTCGGCCCCTTCGATTTTCATGGCTAAAACCCTAGCTAAATGCACCATTCCATCCTAAATGCACCCCCATGCATTTCCTGGATCAGGCCAAAATCTTCATTCGCTCGGGCGCAGGCGGCCCCGGCGCAGTGAGTTTCCGGCGCGAAAAATATGTTGAATATGGCGGCCCCGACGGCGCAAACGGCGGCAAGGGTGGCGACATCATTTTCGAAGCGGTCGAAGGGCTCAACACGCTCATCGACTTTCGCTACACGCAGCATTTCAAGGCGCGACGCGGGACACCCGGCGCGGGTACAAACCGCACGGGCGCTGGTGCCGACGATCTGATCATCAAGGTGCCCATTGGCACGCAGGTCATTTCCGACGATGGCGAGCATGTGCTGGCCGATTTCACCAAAGCGGGCGAACGCAAGGTCTTTTTGCGCGGCGGCGATGGCGGACGCGGCAATGCCAGCTACAAGACCAGCACCAACCGCGCCCCGCGTCAGCATGGCACCGGCTGGCCCGGTGAGGAAATGTGGGTATGGCTGCGCCTGAAGCTGCTGGCCGATGTTGGCTTGGTGGGCCTGCCCAATGCAGGCAAATCGACCTTCATCAATGCCGTCAGCAATGCCAAGGCAAAGGTTGGCGCCTATCCCTTCACCACCACCCGTCCGCAGCTTGGCGTCGTCAGCCACAAGGATCGCGAGTTCGTGATCGCCGACATCCCCGGCCTGATCGAAGGCGCGGCGGAGGGCGCGGGCATTGGCGACCGCTTTCTGGGGCATGTCGAACGCTGCCGTGTGCTGCTGCATCTGGTCGATGCGACCGGCGATGATCCGGTCGCGGCATGGCACATCGTACAGGATGAACTGGCCGCCTATGGCGCGGGTCTGGATGAAAAGCTGCAATTGCTGGCGCTTAACAAGAGCGACCTGCTCGATCAGGAATTGATGGACGACATTGCGGCGCAGCTTCGTGAGGCCGGGGCGGACACGATATTCCCCATTTCGGGCGCGACCAGCGCTGGCATTGACGAACTGCTCAACCATGTGATCCCGTTGCTGGACACACAGGCGAATGAAAGTGATGAAGAACCCGATCAGGGGGAAGATTCGGCATGGTCACCGCTATAGACGGCTTTGATGCCGCCCATTGGAACCGGATTGTCGTCAAGATCGGGTCCTCCCTGCTGGTGGACAAGGACGGCCACATCCGTGAGGATTGGATCAGGACCGTTGTCGAGGACATTGCCGAACGCCATGCGGCGGGGCAGCAGATCATCATTGTCTCATCAGGCGCAATCGCGCTGGGCGCACGTCGGCTGGCGCTGCTCAAGGGCGGACGAAGCTGTGTGGAAGATGCGCAGGCCGCCGCCGCTGTCGGCCAGATTGCACTGTCGCACAAATGGGCGGAATTGCTAGGTGCCAAGGGCCTGACCGCCGCACAGATCCTTGTCACGCTGGACGATCTGGAAAACCGCCGACGCTATCTCAATGCATCGGCCACGCTGAAGCGCTTGCTGGGTCTTGGCATCGTGCCAGTGGTTAATGAAAATGACAGCGTCGCCACCGAAGAAATCCGTTTTGGCGACAATGACCGCCTTGCCGCGCGAATCGCGCAGGCGGCCGATGCCAGTGCGGTCGTGCTGTTGTCCGACATTGACGGGCTATATACTGCCAATCCACACAAATTTCCCGATGCCACGCTGGTCGAGCATGTCAAGGCGATCACCGATGACATCATCGCCATGGCCGATGGCGGTTCATCGTCCGGCATGGGGTCGGGCGGCATGGTGTCCAAGATCGAGGCGGCGAAAATCGCCAACAGTGCGGGCATATCGCTGGCAATCATCAGCGGTCACAAGGACCATCCGCTGACTGCCTTTGCGCAGAGTGGACACGGCACCGTCTTTCATTCCGGCAGCAGCCAGGGCGCGCGCAAGAAATGGCTTGCCGGACGGCTGACGATCCGGGGCCACATCACTATCGATGCGGGCGCGGCAAAGGCGCTGGCGGCAGGCAACAGCCTGCTCCCCGCTGGCGTGCGCGTTGTGACGGGCACGTTCGCGCGGGGCGATGCCGTTGACATCCTGACCGATGATGGCCGCATCCTGGCGCGGGGCCTGTCCGAATATGACAGCGGCGACGCCGTGCAGATCATCGGTTGCCGATCCGAGGAAATTGCCCGGATTTTGGGCAGCGTCTCCCGTTCCGTCATGGTTCACCGCGATCATATGGTGATGCTGTAACAATGTCCGTTCAGCAGGAACACATACGATTGGCGATAACGGGCGGAACTGGATTTGTCGGCAAGACGGTGGTCGGCCTTGCCCGCACACAGAACCTTGCAATCAATGCCCTGACCCGCCGTCCGCAAGCGGATCAAACGGGCGTGACATGGGTGGACGGCAGGCTTGACCGGGACGACGGTCTGGACAGGCTAATGACGGACGTGGGCGCCGTGCTGCATATCGCAGGGGTCGTCAACGCACCGGACAAGGCGGGGTTTGAGGCGGGCAATGCGGCAGGCACGCTGGCCGTTGTCCGCGCCGCGCAGGCAGCGGGTGTCCGGCGCTTCATCCATGTCTCCTCTCTCGCTGCGCGCGAACCGCAGCTTTGCGATTATGGCTGGTCGAAACATCGCGCCGAACAGATCGTTATGGCGAGCGGCCTTGACTGGACCATCATCCGTCCGCCCGCCATCTATGGTCCGGCGGATACCGAAATGTTCGACCTGTTCCGCATCGCGCGGCGCGGTCTGGTGCTGTTACCACCCGAAGGGCGCTTGTCGGTCATTGAAGTGAGCGACCTTGCCCGCCTGCTACTTGCCTGCGCACAGGATCAGGACATCAGCATCGGCGCGATATACGAGGCGGACGATGGTGTCGACGACGGCTGGAGTCATGGCAGCTTTGGCCGGGCGATAGGTTGGGCCGTTGGCAAGCGGGTCACGGCAATTGCAACGCCCCGTCCCATCCTGCGCCTCGCCGCCCGGGTCGACC
>JAENVZ010000290.1 GCA_016650315.1 Alphaproteobacteria bacterium
GCGCTGGGCCTTGATCTTGGTCGCGCGGGTGATCTGGCCGAAAAATCGCTGGCTGACATCGGCATTTGTTTCCTCTTCGCCGGGCATCATCACCCGGCGATGAAACGCATCATGCCGATCCGCAAGGCGATCGGGAAACGCACTATTTTCAACCTGATGGGGCCGCTGGCTAATCCGGCAGGCGTCAAACGGCAACTCGTCGGCATCGCTCGTCCCGATTACGCCCCCATTTATGCCGAGGCGCTGTGCTTGCTGGGCACGGAACGCGCCATGGTGGTGTCAGGCGACGAAGGATTGGACGAACTATCGCTTGGTGGAGGAAATCATGTTGTTGAGGTGGCGAATGGCGCCACCATATCCTATACTGTTTCCGCTGATCAGGCTGGGCTGCCTTACCACCCGGTCGAGGCCATCCGGGGGAGCGATGCGACGTATAATGCAGCAGCATTGAAGAAACTGCTTCAGGGCGAACCCGGACCCTATCGTGACGCGGTGCTGTTCAACAGCGCTGCCGCGTTGATGGTGGCGGGCGAGGTGGACACATTGACGTCCGGTGTGGAGGAAGCCGCCGAAGCCATTGACAAGGGGCTGGCGAACGCGCTGCTGAATTGCTGGATTGCGTATAGATGACCAATAAACTGACCGAAATCTGCGCTACCAAGCGTCAGGAAGTGGCAGCCCGCAAGGCAGCGATCACCTTTGCCACGTTGCATGCGCGCAAGGCGGAACAAAGTGCTCCGCGTGGATTCCGCGATGCGCTCGACAATGCCGCAAAAACGGGTCACGCCCTTATTGCCGAAATCAAGAAGGCCAGTCCGTCCAAAGGCCTGATCCGGGCCGATTTCGATCCGCCCGCCCATGCTCAGGCCTATCAGGCTGGCGGCGCTGCCTGCCTCTCTGTTCTCACCGACGCGCCCTATTTTCAGGGGCATGAAGATTATCTGATGGCCGCGCGGTCGGCCTGCTCGCTACCGGTGCTGCGCAAGGATTTCATGGTCGATCCGTGGCAGGTGCATGAGGCGCGAGCGATCGGCGCCGACGCCATTTTGATCATCGTGGCGGCGCTGGATGATGGGCAGATGCGTGAGATAGAGGCCGCTGCGATCGAATGCGGGATGGACGCGCTGGTCGAGGTTCATGACGCCGAAGAACTGGACCGCGCGCTCAAACTCCAGTCCCGCCTGATCGGCGTGAACAATCGTGATTTGAGGGACTTCACGGTCGATTTTAATAGAACATATGAACTTGTTGGCCACGCACCGAAAGATTGCACTTTCGTTGCCGAAAGCGGCCTCTCCAGCAAGGCCGATCTGGACGCAATGGCGGAACGCGGCGTGCATTGTTTCCTTGTCGGGGAAGCATTGATGCGGCAAGCGGACGTGGAGGCGGCAACGCGCGCGTTGTTGACCGGGGGATGAACAAGCTGACGCATCTCGACGATGATGGCGCGGCCCACATGATCGATGTGTCCGCCAAGCAAATCACCACGCGACAGGCCATCGCCAGCGGACGGATCACGATGTCGGGCGAGGCCCGCCATGCCATTGCACAAGGCCTTGTCAAAAAAGGCGATGTGCTGGCCGTCGCACGTGTCGCCGGGATCATGGGGGCGAAAAAGACATCCGATCTCATCCCTCTGTGCCATCCCCTGCCCTTGTCCTCGGTCAGCATCGACCTTCGCCTTGACGATCAGGGCGTCGTTGCGATTGCGACGGCCAAAACCAATGGACAGACAGGGGTGGAGATGGAGGCGATGACGGCAGTCAGCATTGCCCTACTCACCATATATGACATGGCCAAATCCATTGATAAGGCCATGATTATAAGTGATATTGTTCTTCTAGAAAAGGAAGGTGGGAAGTCAGGTAACTGGACACGCGGATCATGAGCCTGATTGACGTAGCGCAGGCCCAGCAGCGGCTTTTTTCTCTCACCAGCGCCGTCGAAACAGAGGATGTGCCGCTTGCCAAAGCGCATGGCCGATGGCTCAGCCGCGATGTCATGGCGCTGCGTGATCAGCCATGGAGCGACCTTTCCGCGATGGACGGCTATGCGATCCGTCACGCCAGCCTGCCCGGCCCGTGGACGGTAATCGGCGAAAGCGCGGCGGGCGGCGATTGCACGCTCGAAATAGGTGCCAATGAAGCTGTCCGCATTTTCACCGGCGCTGCCATGCCAAAGAGCGCCGATTGCGTTCTAATCCAGGAAGAGGCGGAAATTCGCGAAGGCCAGCTTGTCCTGACGGGCGAAGGCCCCGACAGACCGGGCAAGCATCTGCGTGCGCGGGGATCGGATTTTGCAACCGGCGCGCTGTTGCTTGCCAAGGGCAGCAAAGTGGGAGCGCGGCAGGTGGCGCTGGCCGCCATTGGTGGTCATGGCACGCTGCCGATACATCGCAGGATCAAGGTTGCGCTGTTTTCTACCGGGAATGAACTGGTCGAACCCGGGAAGCAGGCGCGCGCGACCGACTTGCCCGCGTCCAATGGCGTCATGTTACGCGCCATGCTGGCGGGGCTGCCCGTCACGGTCGATGATCTTGGCATTATTCCCGACGATCTGGCGGCGCAGACAGAAGCGTTCCGCCGCGCCCTGGCCGCTGACGTCATCGTGACCACCGGCGGTGCATCGGTGGGCGATCATGATTTGGTCAAGCCAGCTTTTGAGGCGGTGGGCGGATCGGTGGATTTCTGGCGGATCGCTCTACGCCCCGGAAAACCGCTGATTGCCGGACACAAGGATCGGACACTGTTCCTGGGCCTGCCGGGCAATCCGGTGTCCGCCTTTGTCACGGCAACGCTGTTCCTGCTTCCACTGGTGCGGCATATGAGTGGCGCCAACGATCCGTTGCCGTCGCTGACGTCCACACTTCTGGCGCAAGACATGCCAGCCACATCAACCCGTGCAAATTATATCCGCGCGATTGTTCAGGACGGAATAGCACGGCCCTGCGCCAGCCAGGACAGTGCGGCACTGCTGTCACTCGCAAACGCCAATGCATTGCTCGTCCGCCCACCCCATAGCGGCCCGGCGAAGAAGGGAGATCGGGCAGAGGTCATCCTCCTCTCCTGACAGTTACGTGTGGAAAGGAGATAATCACCCTTAGCTTGACGGGCCGCGATTCGTTTCCTATACGTTCACTGTCCGTTCCAATATCAGGGTCTGCCATGTTGACGTCCAAGCAGCATGAATTGCTGTGCTTCATTCATCACAAGCTGGAGGAAACCGGCGTTTCGCCTTCGTTTGAGGAAATGAAGGAGGCGCTCGATCTCAAATCCAAATCGGGCATTCATCGCCTGATCAATGCGCTTGAGGAACGGCTGTTCATTCGTCGCCTGCCTAACCGCGCCCGTGCACTGGAAGTGATCAAGCTGCCAGAGGGAATGGACGCGGCGAAAGGGAGTGTAACGATCTTCGTGCCGAAAATGCCAACGCCGCAGATTCCCATCGCGGCGAATGACGTCATTGAAATTCCATTGCACGGACGGATTGCTGCTGGCGTACCCATAGAGGCGATGGAAGGTCATAACATGCTGTCGGTTCCCGCCGCGTTGCTGGGGTCTGGCGAACATTATGCGCTGGAAGTGTCGGGAGATTCGATGATGGAGGCAGGCATCCTTGATGGCGACTTTGCCCTGATCCAGCGTACGCAAGTCGCGCGCGATGGTCAGATCGTCGTGGCATTGATTGAGGACAGCGAGGCGACCCTCAAATATTTCCGTCGAGAGGGGCAAAAGGTGCGCCTTGACCCAGCTAATAGTGCTTATGAACCACAAATCTATGACGCTTCGCAGGTGCAGATTCAGGGTAAGCTGGCGGGATTGATCCGGCGCTATAATTGATACGGGATTGGTACCGTTGAAGTGACGGTGCGCTTCATCGGGTTTTGGGCGCGCCGGAATATGGCTTTCTCATAAAACTCCCATTGCGAGAGAGCGGATGGCGAACCCAGGGATGTTCGTCCCTTACGTCAATAACGGTATCGATATGCCGCTGGGTCAGATTGATGGAAATGCCGCCATGGCGTTGCAGGAATGGCCGATCGAATTTCATCCATCGCGGGGTGCAGCTTCGGGGCAGGCGGCGATCACTGATGACGATGTCAGCCTGCCTGCAATCCGCATTGAATTCGTCTATGGGCACCAGATAGTTGCTCCGGGTGGCAAGAATACGCCAGCTTCGTTCCCCAGCCTTCATATTGCCAGCCTTCATATTGATGGCACAAAGATCCGCGCTGCACTGTGCATTGGGAATATCTTCCACCGTGGCCAGATCGCCTTCGAACCCTGCGCTTTCGGATAGCGTATCGCGGACATAATCGCCTGCCCTGCTCCGTAATATGGCCAGTCCGCCATTGGGCGTCCGCACCGCCAGATGGTGGCCATCGCCGGTGACAAGTATATCCGGCGCGGGCGATAGCGCCATGACGGCCAAACCTATCGCGACTGGCGCCAGACCGTAATAACGCGCGCGGTTCCGCCAAAGGCTTACCCACAGACAACCTGCGACGACCAGGCCAAAAGCCCATCCGGGAAAGGCTGGCAGCATCGCAACCGCTCCGGGTTGCGCTGAAACGAAATGCGCCAGACCAAGAAGCAGGTTCAGGGCAAGGCCCACCAGCCACCAGACCGGTGCGCCCAACCCAACCGTGTCGAATAGCAGCGCCAATGCCTCAAGCGGCATGATGACAAAGGTTGTCAGCGGAATGGCAATGATATTGGCAAATGCGCCAAACAGGCCAGTCTTGTGAAAATGATAGAGCGCAATCGGCGACAACATAGTTTCAACGGCAACACCCGTCAGGAACAGAGCCAGCAAGGCGCGGTTAAATCGTGCGAATCTCCCCTCCTGTTCGCGCCGTTCCACGATTTTTCGAAATCCGCGATGTTCATGCAGGGCGATGATGGCGGTAACAGCGGCAAAACTAAGCTGGAAACTGGGCCCCATCAGCGTTTCGGGCCAGAACAACATGACGAAGAGCGCGCCGGTTGCGACCAATCGCAATGTGATAGCCTCCCGTCCCAGCGCGAGGCCGCCCAGAACCAGAATCGCGGCGACACAGGACCGAATTGTGGGTACTTCCGCTCCGGTGAGCAGTGTATAGCCGCCCCCCGCACTCGCGCCTGCCCCTGCGGCAATCAGCAGCAAGGGCCATCGCAGGGCCAGTTTCGGGCTGAGCGCCAATAAATGGAAGACGACGAAGATGACAGCGCCGACGAGCGCGCTGACGTGCAGGCCGCTGATCGACAGCAGATGCGTAAGGCCGCTGCGCCGCATCGCTTCGTCGTCCTCGTCGCTGATCGCGCCACGATCACCCGTCGCAAGCGTTGCCGCAATGGCCCCGGCTCCACCCGACAGCCGTTGCTGAATATGCATGGACAGTCTTTGCCGAAACGTTGGCGCACTGCTGCCCGAAGGCTTGGCAACCAAGCGGATAGGCTGCACCGCCCTGCCCGTTCCGCCGATCCCGTCGAACCAGGCCCGCTGCGAAAAATCATACGCGCCGGGCAATGCCGGAGCCGCCGGCGGCATCAGACGACTGCGCAGTGAAATCGCGCTGCCCTTCACCATGCCAGCGGGTACATCCTTTTGCGTAATATTGACCCTAAGCAGAGGCGGCAGATCGGGGCGCTTGACTGGCCGCAAACGGACCCGGACAAGCTCCCGCGCGGGAAGAGGTTCCACGTCCGATACGATCCCGGTGAATTGTGTAAATACGGGTCGCTGCAACACTGGCTGAGCCACCATGGCCGATTTCGCCCAGACAAGACCGCATCCCGCCGCACCCAATAGTCCCGCCGCCAACATGATCCGTCCCGACCGGGTTCCGACTGGCAGCAACAGGCCGAGCATCGCCAGGCCAAGACAAGCGCAGATCCACGCCACCCATGCGGAACTATTGG
Source organism: Alphaproteobacteria bacterium (assembly GCA_016650315.1). Taxonomy (GTDB): domain Bacteria; phylum Pseudomonadota; class Alphaproteobacteria; order Sphingomonadales; family Sphingomonadaceae; genus Rhizorhapis. The sequence goes on from JAENVZ010000290.1 coordinate 5,901, forward strand.
GCAACGAAAACCACGCAATAATGCCAAATCCCAACCCAACGGGCGCCCAGAGCGGGATATTGTCCCGTTCGCTTTCCAGCCAGCGTTCTTGCCCATTCAATAATACTGTAATACGCGCAGCGACGACACCCCATGAGGAGGTTTGTCGTGGCTCAAAAGCCATGCTAGGGGCGTCACCGGTCATTCTGGCTTGTTATCCCGGATGTTTTGATACCGGATAGCGTGAAGTCAGGCATATTGAGGAATTATTGCGTGAGCGCAACGATTGAGAACAGGGGCGAGAATAAGGGCGTGGTGACGCGCTTTGCTCCTTCTCCTACGGGTTATCTGCATATCGGCGGCGCGCGCACGGCATTGTTCAACTGGCTTTATGCCCGCCATCACGGTGGACGCTTCCTGTTGCGCATCGAGGATACGGACCGCGCGCGATCGACTGAGCCTGCCATTGAGGCGCTTTTGGACGGTTTGGCGTGGCTGGGCCTTCAGGGCGATGAACCGCCTGTATTCCAGTCCGCCCGTGCAGAGCGCCATGCCGAGGTTGCCAATCAACTATTGGCGCAGGGCAAGGCTTATCGCTGCTATGCAACAGCGCAGGAACTGGAGCAGATGCGCGAACAGCAGCGGGCTGCAAAGCAACCGCTCCGTTATGACCGGCGCTGGCGCGACCGCGATCCGGCCGATGCGGCAGCGGGCGCGCCCTATGTCATACGCCTGAAAGCGCCGCTGGACGGGGAAACAGTCATTAGCGATGAAGTACAGGGCAACGTCACTGTGCAAAATGCGGAACTCGATGATTTCGTTCTGCTGCGTTCTGACGGGACGCCAACCTATATGCTGTCGGTCGTTGTGGATGATCAGGACATGGGAATTACCCATGTCATTCGCGGCGACGATCATCTCAACAATGCCTTTCGTCAGGTCGCACTTATCCGCGCCATGGGCTGGCCAGAACCGATTTATGCCCATGTGCCATTGATCCATGGAAGCGACGGAGCCAAGCTGTCCAAACGACACGGGGCGATGGGGGTGGATGCCTATCGTGATGAGTTGGGATTGTTACCCGAAGCAGTGTGCAATTATCTGCTGCGTCTGGGCTGGGGCCATGGTGATGAGGAAATTATTTCCCGTGATCGGGCCGTAACGCTGTTCGAACTTGACGGTGTCGGTCGGTCGCCTTCGCGCTTTGACTTGAAAAAACTCGAAAACCTCAACGGTCATTATATTCGTGAAGCTGACAATGCTCGGCTTGCCGCGCTGGTCGCCCCCCGTCTGGAGCAGCTTTTGAATGTGACGATCAGTGAAGAACAAACGGTTCTTTTGACCCGTGCGATGGATGCGCTGAAACCAAGGGCAAAGAATCTCAATGAGTTAGCGGAAAGCGCGACGTTCCTATTCAAAAAATGCCCGCTTGATCTCGACGAAAAGGCTTCAAGCCTGCTAGATGACGATGGCCGAGCATTATTGGGGAAAACCCGGGCAGCGCTTTTGGACGTTCAGAACTGGTCCATAGTACAGCTTGAAGAAAAAGTGCGGGCTGTGGCAGAGGACGCCGAAATTGGCCTTGGCAAGGTGGCCCAACCATTGCGTGCAGCATTGACAGGGCGGACCACTTCGCCTGGGATTTTCGACGTTCTCTTTCTCCTCGGGAAAGAAGAATCAATGGCACGCTTGTCGGATGCGGGGACCGCGACCGCTGGCTGACGAACAACAAAAGGAGAAAAAAATGGGTGAACGCAGCGCCACGCTGAAAATTGGCGACAAGACAGAGGATTATAGGATTCTGTCCGGTTCGGTTGGGCCAGATGTGATCGACATAAGAAAGCTTTATGCCGATACTGATATGTTCACCTATGACCCTGGTTTTACGTCAACCGCCAGTTGCGATTCAGGCCTGACCTATATTGATGGCGATGCAGGTGTGCTGCTTCATCGTGGTTACCCGATTGAACAGCTCGCTGAAAAAAGCAACTTCATGGAAGTCAGCTATTTGCTGCTGCGCGGCGAACTGCCTACGCAGGCACAGCTTGACGAATTTACCTATACGATTTCGCGCCACACCATGGTGCATGAGCAGCTTTCCACCTTTTACCGCGGTTTCCGCCGTGACGCGCATCCGATGGCCATCATGTGCGGCGTGGTGGGCGCCCTTTCGTCTTTCTATCATGATTCAACCGACATCAACGATCCCAAGCAGCGCATGATTGCCAGCCACCGGCTGATCGCGAAAATGCCGACCATCGCTGCAATGGCGTATAAATATTCTATTGGTCAGCCATTCCTCTATCCGCAGAATGACCTCAGCTATACCGGCAATTTCCTACGCATGACCTTTGGTGTTCCAGCCGAAGAATATGTAGTCGATCCGGTTGTTGAAGATGCGATGGACAAGATTTTCATCCTTCATGCCGATCACGAGCAAAATGCATCGACTTCAACGGTTCGTCTGGCAGGATCGTCGGGGGCCAATCCCTTTGCGTGCATTGCAGCAGGCATCGCCTGCCTGTGGGGCCCAGCTCATGGCGGTGCCAACGAAGCTGCGCTTAACATGCTTCGCGAGATCGGTACGGTAGATAAAATCCCCGAATATATCGCCCGCGCGAAGGACAAGGACGATCCCTTCCGCCTGATGGGCTTTGGCCATCGCGTGTACAAAAACTATGACCCGCGCGCGATGGTGATGCAGAAGACGGCGAACGAAGTCCTTGCCAAGTTGGGTGTTACCGATCCGATTTTCGATGTTGCGCGCGAACTGGAGCAGATTGCGCTCAATGATCCGTATTTCATCGAAAAGAAGCTATATCCCAATGTGGACTTTTATAGCGGCGTGATCCTGTCGGCGATCGGTTTCCCGACGGACATGTTTACGGTGCTGTTTGCCCTCGCCCGTACCGTCGGTTGGGTTGCGCAATGGAACGAAATGATTTCCGATCCCGCCCAGCGCATTGGTCGTCCCCGCCAGCTCTATACAGGGCCTGCGGCGCGCGATTATCCGTCCATGAGTGAACGCTGAAACTCAGGCGGGTTGAAAAACAGGAAGGCGGCGTCCCGACGGGGCGCCGTTTTCTTCTGTGTATTACACCTTACGTACAGGCAGGCTCAGCGTGAAGCGCGCACCCTGTCCGGGGGCGCTTTCGACGGTAACGTCACCATGCATTGCACGGGCAAGGCGACGGGAGATATAAAGGCCTAAACCGCTTCCGCCCGTTTCATCCCGGCCAAGCCGCTCGAACTTATCAAAAATCTTTTCCTGATCCTCAGGTGCGATGCCACGCCCCTGATCGGCGACGATGATCCTGGCCCATGCTTCATCCTGTTCCGCCCGAACCCATACCATCGAATCTTCAGGTGAATAGCGGATCGCATTGCCGACCAGATTGACCATGATCTGCAGCGCCCGGCGAAATTCGCCGATTGCAGGCAGGCGTTCATCTGGATCAGGTGCGTCGATACGGATCTTGCGGTCAGATGCTTTTACGGCCAGCAAACCGACCGTCCGACGGGCGATATCGGCAAGGTCGATATCTTCCTGGGCGGGGTTAAAATCGGGACGCTCGATCGCCTGCAAATCTGCCAGATCATCGACCAGTTCCATCAAATGGCGACCAGCCGCCGCGATGTCGCTGGCGTAATTGGCATAGTCCCGGCGCAACGGCCCCTGCAACTGACCGCTGATTGTATCCGCATTGGCAATGATCCGGCCAAGCGGTTTACGCAGGGCGCGGTCAAGGCGCTGACCGAACATATGCATATAGGCGCTTTGCTGCGCGCTTCCACTGTCCCGTGCGGCCGCAGCGGCGACTGCGGCAGCCTTGCCTCGATATCCCATAAGATCGCCGTGCGTGTCGAATATTGGGAAACCTGACAATATATAACGCTCATCGGGTCGATCTCGTACCGCTGCATGCTGATCGAGAAAGGGTGCGCGTTCCGCCATCGCGTTTAATATCGGAAAACCCTGATCAGCCCCTTCCTCCAGCTTGAAGAAATCCGTCAACAGCGTCCCGGCGTCAGGCCAGCTTTCATCAACCGCAGTAGGCGCAATGCGCGGCATCGCCAAAAAGCGCAAATTATTGTCGATGCGCCAGTTCCAGCCATCGGCGGCACGCACCAGATCGGATTGGCGCTCTTGCTCCACTACGGGATTAGGCGCTTTGGCGGCACGTGCCTTCCAATCGACGATGCTCAGACTGACCTGACCGTTTTCGGGTCGGGCACGAACCCACATGTCTATGTCGACATCTTCATCAGCGGCAATCACCGGCCGGGAAATCAGCGTATCGAGACGCAAGGCCAGACGGGCCAGCGTGGCCAGTTGTGGAATGGCAAGCGGACCGCCCTCAACCCCTCCGGCGCGCAGATGCAGGCCCAACAGAGCAGCATCGGCAGCCACGAGTTCACCTTGCGCGTTGATAGTAGCGTGGATCGCGGCATGGTTCGCCGGCAAGGCGCTCATTTAACGCTTCGTCCAGGCAGGCCCACA
>JAENVZ010000291.1 GCA_016650315.1 Alphaproteobacteria bacterium
CATATCCGCCGTCCTGCGCCCCGAAATGCGCGCCACCGCTGTTCGCATTGGCGACGTGTCCGCCGTGGGCGGCTTTGTCCTGCCCGGCGATAGCGTCGATGTGCTGATCACGCGCACTGAGGGTGAGAATAGCGGCCAGATCACCGATGTGCTGTTGCAGAATGTCCGCGTGATCGCGATCGATCTGGACGCCAACGACAATACGAGCGCCCCCAAGGTCGGCAAGACCGCGACGCTGGAAGTCAGCCAGGTGGATGCGCAAAAACTGGCGCTGGCCCAGCAAATCGGCAGCTTGTCGCTGGTGCTGCGCAATGTCGCCGATCAGGATAATCCCGTCGTTGCCACGGTGGCGACAGACGATTTGCGCGATGGCGCCTATGTCGGCAGCTATTCCGGTCCACGCGCGGCCTATGCCTCTGCCGGGGTTGGTGCAGGGTCGGTCACGCCCCGCTGGCGTCCGGTCCGGCGGCGTGCGCCTCCTGTACCAAAAACTGCTACAGTGGAGATCGTCCGCGGTCTTACAGGTTCAAGCTATGAGGTAAAGCGCCATGCCGGTTTTTAAAGCCATCACGCCGATGATGGCGCTGCTCCTCGCCGGGGTTGCAACGCCCCTGTCGGCTCAGGTCCATGTCGCCGCCGTTTCCGCCGATAATGCCATGCATGGCGGGCAACTCGACGTGCCGCTGAACAAAAGCCAGATCCTGAATGTGGACCGTGTCTTTACCAAGGCATTGGTCGGCAATAGCGAGATCGCCGACATCCTGCCCATGACCAATCGGTCGCTCTATGTGCTGGGCAAGAAAATGGGCACGACCAACCTGACGCTGTATGACGGGCGCGGTAATCTGATCGCCGTGGTCGACGTGGCGGTGGGACCGGATGTCGTCGGATTGCGGCGGCAATTGTCCGATCTGATCCCCAAGGACAAGATCGGCGTGCGCGTATCCAATGACTCGATTGTTCTGACCGGCACTGTATCAAGCGCCCCCGTCATCGACCGCGCGGTGCAGATCGCCCACACCTATGCGGGTGACAAGGTGGTCAACATGATGTCGTTGGGCGCATCGCAGCAAGTGATGCTGGAAGTGCGCTTTTCGGAAATGAGCCGCAGCGCGGCCAAGCAGATCGGCGTCAGCAACGCCTTCATTTCCAATGGCGGGACTTTTCAGGGCGGCACCGGCACCAATGCGCCGTCCACCGCCTTGTTGACGAACCAGAATGGGTCGCCGACCATCAATCTCAGTGGCCTTCTGAACAGCTTCGGCATTGTGTCGGGCAGCTTGAATATCGGCGACATCAACCTGTTTTCCGCGCTTGATGCGCTGGAACGCAAGGGCGTCGTCACCACGCTGGCCGAACCGACGCTGATCGCGCTGTCGGGCGAAACCGCTTCGTTCCTGGCGGGCGGGGAATTCCCCATTCCGGTGTCGCAGAGCAGCAGTAGCGGTGGTACGGGTGGTGGCGGCAACAACATCACCATCGAGTTCAAGCCTTTCGGCGTCAGTCTGGGGTTCACGCCGACGGTGCTGGAGGACGGGGTCATCAACCTTGTGGTCGAGCCGGAGGTCAGCTCGATCGATCCTTCGGCATCGGTGACTGTCAACGGCCTTGTCATTCCGGGGTTGCAGACGCGGCGGGCCAGCACGACGCTGGAACTGCGCGATGGGCAGTCGTTTGCGATTGCGGGCCTGTTGCGCAAGGATTTTCAGGATACGGTGCGGCAATTCCCGATATTGGGGTCGATCCCAATCATCGGCGCGCTGTTCCGCTCTTCCGGTTTCCAGAAAAGCGAGACGGAACTGGTCATCATCGTGACGCCCCGCCTGGTGCAGCCGGTGAAGGTGGACCAGATCGCCCTGCCGACCGACCGCGTGCTGCCGCCGCATGAGCTGGACCTGTTCCTGATGGGGCGGACGGACAAGGCGGTGGGCATCAACCCGCTCGACCCCAATGCGATGCCGCCCGGGGCACACAAAGCGCCCAAGGCGGCGCCTGCTCCCGCGACGACCGCTCCGGCAGAAGGCGCGCCTGCGACCGGCTTTACCGGCCCCAATGGCTATGAGCTTTAAGGAGAGATGACGATGCGTTATATTCTGCCTTTGCTGGCGCTCTCCTTTCCTCTGGCGGCGTGCACGCCCAATGATCCGACGCTGGGCGGGGCGGTTAAGCACAATTACGCATTGCAGGTGATCGACCCCGATCCGCAATATGCCGGAGAGCCGATGGAAGGCGGATCAGGGGACAAGGCCGCAGCGGCGATGAAGCGCTATCGCACCGACAAGGTGAAGGCGCCCAAAAGTATTCGTACGACCAGCGGCATCAGCGGCGGTGGCGGCGGTGGTTCCGGCGGCGGCGGATCGAATTAGGAGACATGACATGTCCGGCGGATTGTTTGGCAAATTACTGAAGGCCCAACGGGCCGCAGTTGCGCCAACGGTCGGCCTGTCGCTTTTCGCGCTGATTGGTGTCGGCGGGATCGCGTTCGACTATGCGCGGCTGGCGTCGATGGATTCGGAATTGCAGAACGCAGCGGATCAGGCGGCGCTGGCCGCAGCGAGTCAGTTGGATGGCAAGGACGGCGCATGTATCCGGGCGATCAGCGCCGCGCGGACTCTTATCGGCAATGATACGCGCTTTTCCAATGACTCTAACGGTTCTGCCGTAACCATCGCGCCCGACACGGGTTGCGACGCGAGTGGCAGCGTGCGTTTCTACGAGACGAAGAACAAGGCGACGCCAGCGACCAGCAACGCGACCGCCAACTTCGTGGAAGTGACAGTAGACGCGCGCAAGGCATTCTATGCCCTGACTCCTGTGGTTGGGGCTTTCTCCTCTGACGACATTGCTGCAACCGCCTATGCGGGCATTGGCTCTGCGATATGCAAGGTGCCGCCGGTCATGATCTGCAATCCCGCCGAGCCAGTTGGCAATACCGATCCCGATTATGATTTTGATGCCAATGCGTTGAGCGGCGTGGGCCTGAAGCTTATTACCGGCAATGCGACCGCGCCTGGCAATTTCGGATTCCTTGAAACCGGCTTTGGGTCGGGCGCGGCCAATTTGGCGCGCGCGCTGGGATATAACACGCCGCCGGGCGAATGTATGCCGACCGACGGCGTCGATACCAAGCCGGGTCTCAATGCCGCAGTGATGGATGCGGTCAACACGCGTTTCGACCTGTCCACCAATGGATCAACAACCTGTCCTTCGGGCGGCACCTGTTCGCCCTCACGTAATGTGCGCAAGGATCTGGTCAAGGGCAACCTTTGCGGCACTTCGGGAAATCAGGGGTGGCAGCAATCACCCAATCCTTATCGCCCGCTCACGCCTCTCCCGCTGAATGCCGTTACCGGTTATCCCGATATCATGGGTCATCCGCGCGATCTGTGCCATGCGATCAGCAATGATCTTGCTGCCAGCATCGCTGCGGGCTGTATATCGGGAGGCGGCCGTATCGGCAACGGGAGTTGGGATCGCGACGCCTATTTTCGGGTCAACTATGGCTGGAATCCCTCCACCTGGCAGGCAACGACCGGGCTTTCGGCTAGCGCCACACGCTATCAGGTCTATAATTGGGAACTGGCGAATACGACGACCAGCGACCTGCATCAGGTTACTGGCACAAAGGATGGCTATAGC
>JAENVZ010000292.1 GCA_016650315.1 Alphaproteobacteria bacterium
ACTTAAGATTCTGAGCTTGATCCATCTTTTTGGCCCTGATCTTTGTCCACAAAGTGAACTTCTTCAGGCTGACTGCGCGGTCGTTCCGGTGAATTTCCTCTGCTCGTTCGATAACCGCTTCCGCCGTCAGCGGGCCGTCCCGACGGGATTGGTGGAGCGCCATACGAAAAAGCCGAATGGCCGCTGAACGTCGCATTGCTGGTTTGACAATGAAGGCGTCAGGGAGGGTTTCTTGCAAGTAATTGGTTGCTCGGAAGCTGGAAAATCTGAGGCCACCACTCTCCAGCACAGTTGAACTGCTTTCAAAATCATCGAAGAGCGCCTGCAGCTGTTCATTCGACACGAGCTTGTTGCGTTTTATTGGCATCGAGTACCTATAGCAGTAGCCTAAATCGGCGTCACGTGGCTGAAAGTGAGGTGTGCGATCATGCCTTGTTCGATGAACGACCGGCAGATTCTTCGAAGTGGTGCCTGAAAGCCGCCAGTCCGAATACGGCCCAAAAGCCCGTGCCTATTTCGAAGCCGGAGCGGACGTCACCGCTTGCGCCGCCAATTGCCCCAGATTATGTGCCGCCGCCGTGCCTGCCGGACTGTCTGGCGCCAATTTGACCGCGCGTTCCCATGCCAGTTTCGCCTTGTCGTCTGCGCCGGTCAGTACGGCGATATTGCCTTCCTCCAGCGCGACCGAGGCATCGTCGCTGGCCAATTCCAGCGCCTTGGCAATATGCGATTGCGCCAGCGCCAGATTGTCCATGCGCCGGGCGAGAGTTGCAGAGAGCAGCCATGCGAGCGGGTCCTTGGGCACTTGCGCCAGCGCCAGATCAATATCCTGCCGCGCGTCCGCCAGCCTGTCCTGCGCCACCAGCGCACGGGCGCGGTCCAGATGGACCTCTCCCTTTTCCAGCCCGTCGGCTAGGCCGTGTGCCAGCGCCGCATCGAAATATTTCTGCGCGTTTTCGGGATTGCCGCCCGCCAGAGCGGCATTGCCTGCCTGCACCCACAATTGCGCACTGACTGGATCGCCCGCGACATCGGCTTCATCGGCGGCCTGTTGAAAGGCGGTCATGGCAGGCAACCAGCGTTGCTGTTGCGCATAGGCAAAGCCAAGGCATTGCCTGGCCAGATAACCGCCACTTGCCATGCGCCATTCCTCGGCACGCTGCGCCCCGGCTATGGGGTCATCCAGCGCGGCGTCGAGGCATGCGTCGAATTTTTGTTGCATAGCGCTGGGCCGCACGAAATCGGACTTCAGCACCTTGCTATCGACGGAAAGCTTTGGCGCTGGGGCAGATTTCTCCGCCTCCCGCCGTTTGTGGTCCATCACCATTTCGGCTTCGGGATTGGCTTGGGCGGCGAGCGCAAGCGCGAGGGCAAGGATCATATCGACTCCGGCAGAGTGGCAACCGCATCGATCAATCGCGCAATATCCTGATCGCGCGACAAGCGGTGATCGCCGTCCTTTATCAACAGTGTCTGCACGTCGGCTGAACGAAGCTGCTGTGCCAGCGTCAGCGCATTGCGCCACGGCACGACGGCATCACGCTGGCCGTGAAGCAGGCGCACCGGGCAATCGACCGGGATGGTTCCGTGCAACAGCCTGTTCGCCTCGCCCGATTGCCAGAAGGCCTTTGTCGTCACATAGGGCTGATCGCCATACTCCGATGGCTCCTCTATCCGACCCTCACGCAATATTTGCAGCTTTTGATCCTGCGTGAAGCCCCAGTCGGTAAAATCGGGCGCAGCCGCAATGCCGACCAGCCCAGCCAACCGATCTGGCCGCGTCAGCGCCACCAGCAGCGCCAGCCAACCACCCATCGATGAGCCGACCAGAATGAATGGTCCTTCGATCAGACTGTCGATCAGGAACAGCACATCGTCCCGCCAGATGGTCAGCGTTCCATCCTCGAAGCTGCCCTCGCTGGCGCCGCAGCCTAAATAGTCGAGCCGCAGCATGGCGCGATTGGCTGCCGCAGCCCAGGCATCTAGCGCGACGGCCTTGTCGCCCTCCATATCTGACATGTAGCCGGGCAGAAAGACAAGCGTAGGTCCGCGTCCCGTGCGATGGCGATAGGCGAGGCGAAGGCCGTCCGGGCGAGCGAGATGGGATGCATCGGTCATGGCTGGGCTTATGACAATCAATTGCACCTGCGTCCAATGGCGCGTCCAACGGCTTGACTTGGGCGCAATCGCCCGACAAGGCAGGCTGTTCT
>JAENVZ010000293.1 GCA_016650315.1 Alphaproteobacteria bacterium
ACGACCATGCCGACCATTGTCACGGTATCGACGACATCCGCCAGATATTCCACCACCACCGACGCCCGGTTCCCGGATATGCGCGGCGTGAAACGCTTGATCATCTGCGCCGCCGTTTCGGCTATGTGTTCGATGGACGCAATGGCTATCCCGCCACGGTTGAAGCGCATACATTGCCCGACGACATGATGATTGGTGACATTCGGATCACAAGCGTGGATCAACCGCACGGGGATATTTTTTCCACAGGGTTTCGTTTTGAAAGTCATGAATTATCAATATGCTATTCAACAGACTTCCATGAAGTGACGAACGAAATGATGAATCTGTTCGCAGGGACGGACATCTGGGTGGTCGATGCGTTGCGCGAACGGCCTCACCCCACGCACACGCATCTGGCACTTACGCTCGACGCCATCGCCGCCGTCCGGCCGAGGCAGGCCATTTTGACGCATATGGATCAGAGCATGGATTATGCCCATCTGTGCGCCACATTGCCGTCTGGCGTGGTTCCGGGGCATGACGGCATGACGGTCCGTATCCAGTGACCGGGCCGCAATCCGCCGAACTCATATGGCTGGTGCTGGCCATGGTGCTAGTCGGAAGCGCGTTATTGTCCCGCCGCTGGTCCCTGACCGGTGCGCTTGGCATGGTGCTCTGGTGGGTTGTCATTTTTGCGATCGCGCTTGGCCTTTTCAGTTATCGAAGCCAAATCAGTTCGGTTGCCAATCACGTGAAATCCGAAGTTACAGGCGAGGCACGACAGCAGGTTGAAGGTGACACGCTGCGTATACAAAAGTCACTCGACGGTCATTTCTGGGTCGATGGACTGGTCAACGGCAATCATATGCGCTTTTTGATCGATAGCGGCGCCAGCGTCACGGCAGTCTCCGAAAGCGCCGCAATTGGTGCAGGATTGAATATTGACCAGTCCGGTTTTCCCATGATGCTGACAACCGCCAACGGTTCCATCGAGGCGCGTCGTTCGAACATAGCCATGCTTGAAATCGGACCGCTGCGGTCCAGCGATCTGGCCATTGTCGTTTCGCCGGCCTTTGGCGATGTGAATGTTCTGGGTATGAACTTTCTTTCGCAACTTAAAAGCTGGCGTGTGGAAGGCGATGAAATGATATTGGAACCGGCCTGAAACGATATTGCGGAACAGGGACTGCCCCACCCTCACTAGCACATTGCATTTAACATAATATATATTATCGGACTTATGGAATGACCGCGAGCAATCCCCCCGACATCACTCCCCTGACGGACATCATGGCGCGCCTGCGACATCCCGAACAGGGGTGCAAATGGGACATCGCCCAGAATTTTGCGACAATCGCGCCCTATACGATCGAGGAAGCCTACGAAGTTGCCGACGCCATCGACAAGGACGACATGACGGCGCTATCCGACGAATTGGGTGATCTCCTCCTCCAGGTTGTGTTTCACAGTCGAATGGCTGAAGAAGCCGGACATTTTGCGCTTCAGAACGTGATTGAGGGCATATGCGACAAGATGACACGTCGGCATCCGCATATTTTTGGCAAAGAAAGCCATTTTCCCGGATGGGAAAATATCAAGGCTGATGAACGCAGGCATCATGATGACAAAAGTGCTTTGGCGGGGGTTGCTGCTGCCTTGCCCGCGCTGTTGCGTGCGGCAAAGCTTCAAAAACGTGCCGCACGGACCGGTTTCGACTGGCCTGACAGCGATGGCGTATATGCAAAAATATATGAGGAAATAGAAGAGGTTAAGGAAGTAACCTCACAAGATGACAAGGAAGAGGAAGTCGGTGATCTGTTGTTTGCGGTCGTCAACCTGGCGCGTCATATGAACGTTGATCCCGAACAGGCATTACGCAAGGCCAACGCCAAGTTCGAATATCGTTTCCGTGATATGGAGCAAGAAGCCGGAGATGCTTTTCCGGGCCTGTCCCTCATGGAAAAAGAGGCGCTTTGGCAACTGGCAAAGACCCGATAGTCAGGTCTTGCGCCGCAGGAAACGCGCATGGTCCGTATCGGATATCCGTACCTTGACGTGCAGCCATTTGTCCTGAAACCTGCTGTCCAGCACTTCCCCATGAGCATGGAGCCATGCAAGGCCTGCGCCATCATCGCTTGCCAGCGTTATGGCGCGCTCTACGCTCTGTGTTGTCAACCTTGCGCTCATAAGCCGTTGCAAGGCGTCGATCCCGGAACCATCCAATGCGGATATGGCCACCACATCGTCCCGGCGCGTTGCAGTCTGCCGAACATGGATTTCTGCGTCGGGGGCAAGCAGATCGACCTTGTTCCATGCCTCGATCATCGGTGAGGCCCCTTCCCCGCCCATCCCCAATTTTTCCAGCACATCCAGCACATCAGCACGTTGCGCCTCACTGTCGGGATGGGAAATATCGCGGACATGAACGATGAGGTCGGCCGCAACCACCTCCTCCAGTGTCGCGCGGAAGGCGGCAATAAGCTGGGTCGGTAAATCGGATATGAATCCAACGGTGTCTGACAGGATCGCCTTGTCGATACCCGGCAGGCTGATCTGCCGCATGGTGGGATCGAGCGTTGCGAAAAGCAGATCTTCCGCCATGACGTCAGCGCCAGTCAACCGATTGAAAAGTGTTGACTTTCCGGCATTGGTATAGCCAACCAGTGCAATGATCGGCCACGGTGCACGTTTACGCCGGTCGCGGTGCAACCCACGCGTGCGGCTGACCTGATCGAGTTCCCGGCGCAGCTTCGCCATGCGATCCCGGATCTGCCGGCGATCCGCCTCGATCTGCGTTTCGCCAGGACCGCCCAGGAACCCGAAACCGCCGCGTTGTCGTTCCAGATGGGTCCAGCTTCGCACCAGTCGTCCGGCCTGATAGTCGAGATGCGCCAGTTCCACCTGCAACCGGCCTTCAGCAGTGGCGGCGCGTTCCCCGAAAATTTCGAGGATCAATCCTGTTCGGTCGATGACCTTGGCCTCGGTCGCCTTTTCCAGATTGCTTTGCTGAACAGGCGAAAGGGGGTTGTCGATAATAACCAACTCCGCCTCGCTCGCTTTCACAAGATCAGAGATCATCTCGACCTGCCCGCTGCCGAACAGCGTCGCAGGCCGAGCGGCCCTCACGTGAAAGGATTGGCGCGCCTGCACGTCGATGCCGATCGCTGCTGCAAGGCCCGTGATTTCATCCAGGCGCGCATCTATGTCGCGTCCTGCCCGTTTCTGGTCGGCATGGACGACGACCGCGCGGGCTCCGCGAGTTACGCCGTCTTCTGCTTCACGTTGAAAAACGCTCAATCGTTTTCCATATCCTCATCTTCCCCTTCACCCGACAAGTCGAGGGCATGGGTTGGTTGGACTGTCGAAATGGCGTGTTTGTAAACCAGTTGCGCCATGCCATCGCGTTCCAGCATCATGCAGAACAGGTCATAGGCCGCAATTTCGCCCTGCAGCATAACGCCATTCACCAAGAACATGGTGACCGGGTAGCCCGATTTGCGTACCGCGCTGAGGAATACTTCCTGTAACAACCTGGGTTTGCGCTGTGTCTCTTCAAAAGCCTTCCGGATTTCGCTCAGATCCATTTGCTGGGCCGGCATGACCGTCGAAATGGCATGTTTGTACACTAGCTGGGATTGACCATCGCGCCGCAACAAAACCGAAAAATTATCGAACCAGGTGATGATGCCTTGCAACTTGACGCCCTTGACCAGGAACATGGTCACCGGGGTTTTGGATTTCCGCAGGGAATTCAGGAAGATGTCCTGTAAGTTGTTGACTTTATCGGCCATATGAATAGCTCCGTTATTGGTGGGTCATGGCCCACATTGCGCCGTTGAGTGACGTCGTTCGGTTCCCCGCGGATCAGGGAACTCTTTCCCCGCATAACGCAAATCCCGGCGCAGGTCTATTGTGCAGTGCAAAAATGGGACGTGGTTAAGGACTATTCCTCGCCACCCTTGCTTTCACTGATTCCCAGCAGCTTCAATTTGCGATGCAGGGCGGAGCGTTCCATACCAATAAAGGTTGCGGTGCGGGATATGTTACCAGAAAAGCGGCGAATCTGGATTTTCAGATACTCCCGCTCAAAGCTTTCCCGGGCTTCGCGCAATGGCGAACCCATGATCGCCGTCTGACTGGCTCCATCATGCGATCCGCCGCCCGTAATTTCGGGTGGCAGCATATCCAGGTCGATTCGACCGATTCTGTCGCCAGGAGCCAATATCATGGTGCGTTCAATGATATTGCGAAGTTGCCGGACATTGCCCGGCCATTCGCACGCTTGCAGCGCGGCCATCGCGTCGATTGCGACATCGGGCGCACGCACCCGGCGGTCGGCGGCATAGCGTGCGACATAATGTTCGACGAGCGCCGGAATATCCTCTCGCCTTTCGCTTAATGGCGGCAGGGCCAGCGGCACGACGTTCAGGCGATAGAAAAGGTCTTCCCGGAAACGCTTTTGTTCGATTTCGATGGAAAGCAGTTTGGCCGTCGATGAAATAACGCGCACATCGACCTTGACCAGCCTTTGTCCGCCAATCCGGTTAAAGCTCTGGTCGGTAAGCACTCGCAGAATCTTGCCCTGGGTGGTGAGCGGCATGTCCGCGATCTCATCAAGATAGAGCGTTCCGCCATGTGCCTGTTCCAATAGGCCCGGACGCACCAGGCCATTGCTGTCCTCGATTCCAAACAACTCCTCTTCCACCCGGTCGGGAGTCATGCGTGCGGCCGACACAATGATGAAAGGCGCATCGACGCGGCCGCTCCAGCTATGGAGCATACGAGCGGCCACTTCCTTGCCAACGCCCGCAGGTCCTGAAATGAGCACACGGCTTCCCGTGCCCGCCACACGCTTGAGCGTCGCACGAACCGCATTGATCGCGCTGCTGATGCCGGTCAGTTCGTCTTCCTGCCCTACTCGCGCTCGCAAGGCTTCATTTTCACGGCGCAGACGATCCGTTTCGGTCGCGCGGGATACCAGATGAAGCAATTTATCGGCTTCAAACGGCTTTTCAATGAAATCTACCGCTCCCTTGCGAATTGCGGCGACCGCAGTATCGATGTTGCCATGCCCTGAAATCACCAACACCGGCAGCGAAGGGTCGCGTTTCTTGATTTCTTCGAGCAGTTCCAGTCCGTCCAGTCGGGACCCCTGCAACCAGACATCAAGCAGCACCAGCGACGGACGGCGGGCGTCTATCGCGCCAAGGGCGGCATCGCTATGTGCCGCCGTGCGCGTTTCATAGCCCTCGTCCTCCAATACGCCGGAAACGAGGTCACGAATGTCCTCTTCATCATCGACAATCAAAATATCAAGCGCCATCAGTCGTCACTACCTTGTTTTCAGTCGTGCTTAAGTCAAGATTTTCCAGCGTATGCGGGTCGAGAATGATGCGCACACATGTGCCGCCGCCCGGCGCATCGTCAAAGGTGATTTCCCCGAAATGTTCTTCGACGATCTTCTTGACGATAGCGAGTCCCAAACCAGTGCCTTTTTGCCGGGTGGTCATATAGGGTTCGATGATCCGGTCTCGTTCGGCAGGAAGTCCGATACCGTCATCCTGAACTGATATGACGAGCCGCCCTTCCCCTTCATCATATAGCCGCATCTGCACATTGCCTCGCGGCAATGAATCCTCCAATTTAGGCTTTGTTCCAATGGCTTCAACAGCATTTTTGACAATGTTGGTGAGCGCCTGCCCTATTTGCCGTCGATCGCATACGATTTCCCGCGCATCAACATCGCTTGTAAAAGTAAAGGCGATGTCAGGATGTGCTACCTCATGCAGGAACAGGGAATGACGCGCGATATCGCCAATCGCCTCATGACGGAAAACAGGTTTTGGCATTCGCGCAAAGGACGAAAATTCGTCGACGATCCTGCGCAGGTCCGCGACCTGCCGAATGATTGTGCCGGTCAGACGCGTGAAAGTTGGCCTATCGTTCGTCACTTCATTGGAATAACGCCGTTGCAACCGTTCCGCCGCGAGCTGAATAGGGGTCAGAGGGTTCTTGATTTCATGGGCGATCCGCCGCGCGACATCGGACCATGCCGCCCGCCGCTGATCGGACAATTGCTGGGTGATGTCATCAAAGGTCAAGACATGGCCAGACGCATCCTTCACTACCTTGACCGCCAGCGTAAGCAGATCGGCATTGACTTTGACCTGTATGATGGCCGCATTCTGGTCACTACCGAGCAATTCGGCCAGTTCTGGCGAAAGTGCCGAAAGCGGTCCTCCGATATTGCTGGCACTCCCCCGCTGCAGAATCGCCTGGGCCGAGCTGTTGACAAGCTGGACCGTGCCGTTCTGGTCCACTGACAATACGCCCGCCGTCACACCCGAAAGCACAGCTTCAATGAAGGCACGGCGATTGTCGAGTTGGCTGTTGGCATTGACCAATGCGCTGGTTTGCGCCTCCAGACGCTGGGTCATGCGATTGAAGGCGCTGGCAAGCGTCCCCACCTCGTCGCGGGTATGGGGGCCGGGCACCCGAGCAGACAAATCACCCGCTGTAATCTTGCGCGCGGTATCTACAAGCTCTGCCACAGGGCGCACCAGGCGATCGGCAACCGCAAGTGCAATCCACACCGCAATCCCGACCAGCAATAGCGATCCTACAAACAGCGCGGCATTGAATTGTAGCTGAAGGGCCCGCGAACGTTGGGTAAAGTCTTCATAATCCGCTAGCACAGCGCGCGCACGCTCCATCTGGCTGAATGCTGGAACATCGGAATCGCGTGAGGCATAAAGATAGACTTTGGCATCTGGATCAAGCAGCGTCACGGCCTCAATCCGATCAGCCTGAGCCTTCACCACCACATTCTCGCCTTTGGCCAAACGTTCGATAACGTCCTTGGTCAGTCGATTTTCTGCTGCGCGCTTGTCTGGATCAACCATGGCGGCAGTCCGAGCGACACCGTCCTTGCCAATTTCAATGATTGCCGATTCGTTGAGTTTTCGTGTCACGACCTGAAAGATATAGCCTTCGGCAAAATCCGGGCTGCTGACGGACGTCTGCGACAGATAATCGCGTAAATCCCCTGCCATAGTGACGGTTTCGTCACCCACTTCCTTCTTGTTCTGCTCATAATAACCGCGGGCAAGACCGCTGGCGTTTTGCAGCATGGTCCGGGCATTTTCGGAGAACCAGAACTGCACGCCATATTGAAACAGCAGCGATGCGAAGATCACTACCAGCAGCATGGGTACGCTCGCAATAATCGAAAATATCGCAACAAGGCGGACGTGAAGCTGGCCATCGCCACCAATCAAGGATTGCGATGCACGTTTTCTGGCGATGCGCCGTCCAAGCAGCACGAGCAGTGCAATCGCCGGAACAAGGTTTGCAACCAGCAACAATGCGACAACCGGCGGTGCCAGCAATTTGTCGGGTCGGTCCTGTCCGGCAATGATAAAATAGGTGATAACGGCGATCACCAGAAACGTGAAAAGCGTTGCTGCTTCAACAAACGCGGCAAAATGAGCATTGCGCCGGAGCTGAGCCAACCTCATCCGCCAGGACATTTTATCCTGATTATGCTGCAGATCAGCCAAACTATTCATAGTTGCACAGGTACAACAATGGCGTTGCTATTAACACACGGTTTTTGCACCCAATCCCAATCAAATCGGATTATTCATTCACTACGGCGCAGGCTGGCCGGGTCCACATCATAATCATTGAGTTTTTTACGCAGCGTATTGCGGTTGATCCCTAAAATCTGGGCGGCTCTGATCTGGTTGCCATCAACACTCAACAAGGCTTCCTTCAATAACACAGGCTCGACCACGGACAAAAGCGCATCATGTAATACGTCCTCACCCTCGCCGCCATTGCCGCCGAGATTTCCCGATAAAAGGCTGTCCTTTGCCCAAATCCGCACCGCGTTTTCCAGTCGTTCCACCGATTCACCAGAATATCCCCGATCAAGCTGCGTTGTCGGTAATATCTGCTGTACCACGGTGGAG
>JAENVZ010000294.1 GCA_016650315.1 Alphaproteobacteria bacterium
ACCGCTTGCTGGTGGGGTCCGTACGCGGGGCCTATGCTGACCTGCTGGCGCGCGACCGGCATCCGGTGGTAGCGCTTTTCATCGACCTTCCGCCCGGTGAAGTCGATGTCAACGTCCACCCGGCCAAGACCGAAGTGCGGTTTCGTGAACCCGCCATGATTCGCGGCATGATCGTCAGTGGCCTGAAACGTGCGCTGGATGAGGCGGGCTTTCGATCGGTCCAGCGCCCCTCCGCAGGGGCGCTTGGCAATTGGCAACTGGAACCGATGGCTTCCCCAAGCCCTATTGGCGCCATGCCGATATTTGCCGAAACTGCGCATTATCAGGGCGTTGCCGACCGCCGTTCAACCTTCATTACGCCACCACCACAGGCTCGCGCTGAACCCGCCTATGCCCCCCCACCCGAAAGCCAGAGCTTCCCCCTCGGCGTGGCGCGCGGGCAGGTGGCCAAAACCTATATCGTGGCCGAAGCCGAAGACGGCCTGGTGATCGTTGATCAGCACGCCGCCCATGAACGGCTTGTCCTCGAACGTATGCGCCGCGCCATGGAGGGCAGCGGCGTTGCATCGCAGGCACTGCTGCTTCCCGAAGTGGTCGAACTGGATGAACCAGCCTGTGATCGCCTGGAAGCGCGTATCGGAGAACTGGCCGAATTCGGACTGGATCTGGAACGCTTCGGCCCCGCCGCCATGCTGGTCCGCGCCACGCCCGCGATGCTGGGCAGTGGCGATGTCAAAGGTCTGATTGCCGACCTGGCTGACGAATTAGCCGCTTATGACGAGGCGCTGTCGCTCAAGGAGCGCCTGGATCATGTTGCCGCCACTATGGCGTGTCACGGATCGGTCAGGGCAGGGCGGGTGCTGTCAGTTGCCGAAATGAACGCGCTTCTGCGCGAAATGGAAGTGACCCCGCATTCGGGTCAGTGCAATCACGGTCGCCCGACCTGGGTGAAGCTGGGCCATGGCGATATCGAGAAATTGTTCGGGCGGAAGTGAGCCTATTATGGTGGAATCAAAGCTCGCAACATTAAAAGGCCGTCATCCTGAACTTGTTTCAGGATCCATTCCTCCCCACGCACGGAGCATCTGGAGGCGGGATGGATGCTGAAACAAGTTCAGCATGACGAACCTTAATGTGTTGAACTTCAGATTCAGGTGACTAGGCGCTGACCCTTATCACTCCTGTTCCATCAACACCCCCGCCAATGCCGCCTGCCAACCTGTCAGTCTTTTGGTCCTCTCACTTTCACTCATCGCAGGCATGAATGTGCTGCATCCGCCAATCATCCCGGCCGCCGCATCCTGCAAGGATGAATAGATCCCGCACCCTACCGCTGCCAGCATCGCCGCACCCTTGGCGGTCGTCTCCACGAAATCCGGGCGGATGACGGGCAACTGCAATATGTCCGCCAGATCCTGCGCCATCCAGTCGTTGACGCTCATCCCGCCATCGATGCGCAACTCGCTCCACGGCGCGCCATCGGCGGCAAAGGCCGATTGCAGGTCGTGCGTCTGATAGGCCATGGCCTCCAGCGCGGCGCGCACGATATGCGCCTTGGCCGAACCAAGGCTAAGCCCTGAAATCTGCCCGCGCACATGGGGATTCCAGTGTGGCGCGCCAAGGCCGCTATGCGCGGGGACCAGATAGACGCCGCCATTATCTGCGACGTCCCGTGCCAGCGCCTCACTCTCCGCCGCGCTCGCAATCAGGCCCAGCGTATCGCGCAGCCATTTGATCAGACTGCCAGCGACGAAGATCGACCCTTCCAGCGCATAATGCCGCACCCCGTCCTGTTGCCAGCCGATCGTAGACAGCAGCCGGTGCGCGCTGTGCTGCCGCTGCGTCCCTGTGACCGACAGGATGAAGGCACCCGTGCCATAGGTCGCCTTGGATTGCCCCGGCTCAAGGCATCCCTGCCCGATGGTGGCGGCCTGCTGGTCCCCGGCAAGGCCGCAAATGGGAAGCGCCAACCCGAACAGCGCCGGATCGCATGTGTCGAAATGGCCGAGATTATCGGTGATCTGCGGCAATATCGACGCCTTGACGTCAAACAGGGCCAACAGTTCATCGTCCCAGCATCCCCGATCGATGTCCATCAGGCTGGTCCGCGAGGCATTGCTGGCGTCGCTGATATGCAGCCCGCCGGTCAGCCGGAATATCAGGTAGCTTTCGACCGTACCCGCGGCCAGTGCGTCCCCGGCGGCGCGCAGAGCGGGCCAGTTCGTCAGCGCCCAACCGATCTTGGACGCCGAAAAATAGGGGTCAAGCAACAATCCGGTTTTTCCGGTCACCATGGCTTCATGCCCGGCCGCCTTCATCCGGGTGCATATGTCGGCTGTGCGCCGATCCTGCCAGAC
>JAENVZ010000295.1 GCA_016650315.1 Alphaproteobacteria bacterium
ACCCATGGTGCGTCAATCACCGACATTGAGCCAAGGGGACAGATGGGTTCCCGCTTTCGCGGGAATGACGAAAATGGGCAAGTTCAGGGTGACGAAAGGCGGAGGGGTTAGAGAGCAAATATGGCCATCACCAAGAACCACCGGAAGCTGGGCATCACTGCCGCCGCAACGATCTTCCTTCTCGATCAGCTCATCAAATATATTCTGGTTTATCCCCTCGCGCTTCAGTCGCGGCAGACGATAGAGTTATTGCCTTTTTTCAACCTGAATTTCGTGCGCAATTACGGCGTGTCCATGGGTTTTCTGCGCGCCGATTCTGAAATGATGCGCTGGGCGCTGGTCGGCCTGACGCTGGCGATCGCGCTTTTTGTGGCGGTCTGGATGTGGCGGGAAAAGGCGCGTGATGACGTGATCGGGCTTGGCCTTGTGCTGGGCGGGGCGCTGGGCAATATCGTTGATCGGGTGCGTTTTGGGTATGTTGTTGATTTCGCGGACTTGCATATCGGTAATTGGCGGCCCTTTTTGGTCTTCAATATTGCGGATGCGGCCATTACCATAGGTGTGTTGATCCTGCTTGCGCGTGCGCTCCTGCTGCGCGACAAGGGGGAGAAAGTGGAGAAAAATAATGCGTAGATTTGTTGCGGGCTTCGGCCTTTGCGCCATGGCCCTGGGCCTTTCCGCCTGTGGTTCGGGCGGCGGTATCTTCAACCGCGACCGGCCTGACGAATTTGCGGTTTCGCGGGCGGCTCCGCTGGTCATCCCGCCTGATTTCGCGCTTGTCCCGCCGCAGCCCGGTGCTGCCGGAAACGCCGCATCCAGAGATGCGAGCCGCCAGGCGCTTGAAGCCATGTTCGGTGGTGAGGCCGCCCGCAGCGCCGCCGAAAGGGGTATGCTGAAGGCCGTCAATACGAACAGCGCCGATCCCGGCATCCGGTCTGACGTGGGCGATCCCGATACCATGACCGTGGATAAAGGCGCGGCCACGCGCGACATTATCGCAGCACCGGAAGGCGATGGCCAATATGGACGCGCGGCAACCCCGCAATAAGCGGTAACCAGCGCCTTATTGCAATATACGCAGCGCTTTTGATCCATCCCGGCATATTGCGGGGTCGATTGAAGGCGCTGTTTTTTCAGATGCGCTGTACATCGGCACGGTAATTGGCCTCCCTATGTCCTGCCGGCCAAATCTGCGAGGGTTCAATCCAGCGCAGCGCATGAACAGGTCCAGCATGCGGGGCGGTGTATCATAGGCTTCATAGGACAGGCGGAACGTGGCCCAGTGGATGGGGATGGCATAGCTGGCCTTTAACCCGTCGAATATATCGACCGCCTCACGCGGGCCGACATGGGTGCTGGTGGACATTTGTCCGGCATAAAAGCGGAATGCGCCAATGGGGATGAGCGCCAGCCGTATCGGGCCATATCGACGCGCCTCCACCGGCCATTTCATATCGCCCGCGCCAGTGTCCCCGGCAAAGAAGATATTCCCTGCGGGCGTTTCAATGGTGAAACTGGACCAGAACGCCCGATTGCGGTCGGTGCCCCAGCGGCTGCTCCAATGATGATTGCGGGTGACATGCACGCGCACGCCCGGTTGAACGGTGATCGACTGGCCCCAGTCGAGTGCGCGGGATGTCACGCCCGCCCCGGCGATCAGGGTGTCGTTGCCAAGGCTGGTGACGATCAGCGGCCTGTCCCGTTCCCACAAGCGTTTCAGCGTCGGCAGGTCCATATGGTCGTAATGATTGTGGCTGACGACCACCAGATCGATCTTTGGCAGATCGTCGAACCCGATTCCCGGCGCAGTGACACGTTTGGGGCCGAGGGGCGGAAAGGGACTGGCATGGTCTGACCAGATCGGATCGGTCAGAATGTTCAGCCCTTCAACCTGAATCAGTACCGTTGCATGCCCGACCCAGGTGGCGCGCATCTGGCCGGGCGGGACGGTAATCTGGGGCCTTGATGGCGTCACCGTGACCTTTTCCGGCCAGGCGGGCCGATCGTCTGCGCCCAATAACCAGCGGGCGACAAAGCTGCTGCGGCTGCGCCCGGGCTGGGGCGAAGCAAGGTCGTCGATACCATCGGGATTGAAAAAATGCTGGCCGTCATAATGACCGCTCATCGATCCAGTATAATAGATACGGTCGAGAAAGGGCGGCACCAGCGCGATGGCCAGGCACAGCGCAATCACAGCAAAGAGGAGAATTGTGCCGATGCCGCTTAATATCCGTCCGATGATACGCAGCATTATGACTCCGCTATTTGCCCGCTGCCCGCCATAACCCATTGCAAACGGATCGCAAGTATCCGATCGGCTTTGACCGGCAGGGCGGGCGCTGGCATAGGCGGGGCATCATGTTTTATCCGCTCCTTCGCCCGCTGCTGTTCCGTCTGGACGGTGAAACCGCGCATCGTTTGACCGTCAGGGCGCTGACATTGCTGCCCGCTGGAAAGCCGCCCGCCGCTGACCCGGTGCTGGCCAGCATGGTTGCGGGGCTGCATTTTCCCAATCCGGTCGGCCTTGCCGCCGGTTTCGACAAGGATGGCGAGGTGGCGCACAAAATGCACCGTCTGGGCTTTGGTTTTACCGAGCTTGGCACGCTGACCCCACTGCCGCAGTTCGGGAATCCCCGCCCCCGGCTTTTTCGTCTGGTGGAAGACCGGGCAGTGATTAATCGCATGGGGTTCAACAATGGCGGCCAAGTGGCGGCCATGGCCCGGATCAAGCGCCATGGCGGGCAGAGCGGAATTACGGGCATTAATATTGGCGCGAACAAGGACGCTGTCGACCGTATCGCCGATTATGTGACGGGCGTGCGCGATATGGCGCCGCTGGCCGACTATCTGACCGTCAATATCAGTTCGCCCAATACGCCGGGCCTGCGCGCGTTGCAGGACAAGGGCGCGCTCGATGCATTGCTGAGTGCTGTCATGGCGGCGCGGGGGCCATCGGGGCCGCCGATTTTCCTGAAAGTCGCGCCCGATCTGGAGCCTGCCGATATTGACGACATTGCGCAGCTTGCCGCCATTCATCGGGTCGATGCCCTGATTGTTTCGAACACGACGATTGCGCGGCCAACGCTTGCCTCTGTTCATGCCGGGGAAACAGGCGGCCTGTCGGGCGCGCCGTTGCATGATCTGGCGCTGCAAAGGCTCCGTGATTTCCGCAAAGCTACAGGCGGGGCCATTCCCCTCATCGGTGTTGGGGGCATTGCCAGCGCTGAACAGGCCTATGCCCGCATCTGTGCGGGCGCATCCTTGATTCAAATTTACAGCGCTCTGGTTTTCGAAGGTCCCGGCCTGCCGCGCCGGATCAATGTGGGATTAAAGGCGTTGCTTTCCCGCGACGGATTTGCCCACATTGCCGACGCAGTAGGGAGCGATGCTGCCGTATGAACAAGTTTTTGCTATCCTTCCTGCTGTTCATTGCATTGCCTATATCTTCCGCCTTTGCGAAAGGCGGCGTCGTTTCGTCGGCTGATCCGCGTGCCAGTGCGGCAGGGCAGGAAATATTGCGCAAAGGCGGCAGCGCAACGGATGCGGCGATGGCGATGATGTTGGCGCTGACGGTGGTCGAACCGCAATCGAGCGGCATCGGCGGGGGTGGCTTTCTGGTTCATCACGACGCGAAAACCGGCCTGATCGACACCATTGATGGCCGCGAAACCGCGCCCTCAGTGGCGCAGTCGGATCGTTTCCTGGGTCCTGATGGCAAGCCCCTGCCGTTTATGCAGGCCGTGCCGGGCGGGCTTTCTGTGGGTGTGCCGGGCAATATTCGCCTGATGGCGATGGCGCACAGCAAATGGGGCTGGCTGCCGTGGGCTCATCTGTTCGTCCCTGCGATACGCTTGGCCGAGGAGGGCTTTACGGTCAACGAAACCCTGAACAGCCGATTGGAGTGGGCCGCCACGCTGTGGAAGGATTTCCCTGAAGCGCAGGCGCTTTACTGGCGTGACGGGCAGCCAGCATCCGTTGGCGCGCTTATCAAAAATCCAGCGCTTGCCGCATTTTTGAAGAAACTCGCGGTAGAAGGCCCCGATGCCTTTTACACGGGGGCGAACGCGGACAAAATCACCGCGACGCTTGCCGATGCGCCCCGCAATGCAGCGGTGATGACCGCACAAGACCTTGCCGCTTATCAGGCGAAGGAACGCCCTGCCATTTGCGGCCATTACCGCGTCTATACCGTTTGTGGCATGGGTCCGCCTTCGTCTGGCGCAGTGACCGTCATCCAGATATTGACGATGCTGGAACCATTTAACCTGGCAAAGTTTGGCAAGGATAACCCGGAAAGCTGGCATCTGATTGCAGAGGCGATGCAGCTTGCCTATGCCGACCGAGAAAAATATCTGGCCGACCGCGATTTCGTCGATGTCCCTGTCGCGGGCATGATCGACCCGACCTATCTTGCCAAGCGATCACATCTGATTTCTCTCAACAAAACTTTAAAAAACTACGATGCGGACACTCCACCCGGCGCGCCCCGGCGCACCGCCGCGATTTCGTCCGAAGTTCACGGCACCACCCATTTTGTTGCAGTCGATGGCGATGGCGACATCGTGTC
This sequence comes from Alphaproteobacteria bacterium, assembly GCA_016650315.1. Classification (GTDB taxonomy): domain Bacteria; phylum Pseudomonadota; class Alphaproteobacteria; order Sphingomonadales; family Sphingomonadaceae; genus Rhizorhapis. The sequence continues at coordinate 4,568 of JAENVZ010000295.1, forward strand.
CATGACATCAACGGTCGAAGGCCCGTTCGGCAGTCAGCTTGTCGCCAATGGCTATGTTCTCAACAATGAACTAACCGACTTCACTTTCGCCCCGGAAAAGGATGGTGCACCGGTTGCCAATCGCGTTGAGGGCGGCAAGCGACCGCTATCTTCCATGTCGCCGACCATTGTTTACGATGCGTCGGGCAAGCCCATCTTCACAATCGGGGCTGCCGGAGGCAAGACCATCATCATGCAGGTGGCAAAGGCGCTGATCGCCCATCTCGACTGGGGCCTGCCCGCGCGGGAGGCGATTGGCATGTCGCTCATCTATTTTAACAAGGACGGCCTGGTTCTTGAAGACGGCCCGTGGGTCGACACGATGAAACCGGCGCTGGAGCATATAGGGCACGTCGTGACCACCAGAAAACTCGGCCTGAAGGCCAATGCCGCCGAATGGGTTGGCGACCATTGGGAAGGGGCCGCCGATCCGCGCAGCCCGGGCGTGGCGCTGGCGGAATAGCATCTGCATCGCTATTCAAGCTTGACTCCCCAACCCGCACACAGAACATGCCGGGACGCTACGGAATACAAGCGACCGGATGAAGAGGATGACATGCGCGAGTTCGAACATTTCCCTAATCTGGTGACCATGTTCTTTACCCGCGCGACCGAAAAGGGCGAAGCGCCATTCCTGTGGCACAAGAGCGGCGGCGCGTGGCGGGCGCGCAGTTGGACAGAAACGGCGCAGGAGGTGGCGGCTCTGGCGGCTGCGCTACGCGCCAATGGCATTCGTCGGGGCGACACGGTCATGCTGGTATCGGAAAACCGGCCGGAATTCTGCATCGCCGACCTTGCCATCATGGCGGCAGGTGGTGTGACGGTGCCGACCTACACCACCAATACGGCCCGCGACCACCAGCACATATTGGATGACAGCGCGGCAAAGGCGGTCATTGTTTCAACGGCCAAGCTGGCCCGGACGCTGATGCCCGCCGTATTGCGGTCGCAGGCCAGTCTTGTCATATCCATGGAACCGCTGCGCACCATGCAGGACGGCCAGGTGCACGTCGTGGAGTGGGACGGGCTGATCGCCAGCCATCCCGGCGATGTCGCTGCCTGTGCGGCGCAGGCAGAACAGCTCCACCGCGACGACCTTGCCTGCCTGATTTATACCAGTGGTACAGGCGGTGCGCCGCGCGGCGTGATGCAGCACCATGGTGCGATCCTGCACAATGTGGATGGGGGCATCGACATCATCGCCGAGGATTTTGGCTGGGATGATGAGGTATTCCTGTCCTTTCTTCCATTAAGCCATGCCTATGAACATTCGGGCGGGCAATTTCTGCCGATCGGTCTTGGCGCGGAAATCTATTATGCCGAGGGATTGGAAAAGCTGGCTTCCAACATTGAGGAAGTGCGTCCGACCATCATGGTTGTCGTGCCTCGCCTGTTTGAAGTGTTGCGCACGCGGATGCTGAAAACCGTCGAAAAACAAGGGAAATTTCCCGCCTTTCTGTTGCGGCAGGCGCTGAGGATTGGAGACAAGAGCTATTCGAACCGTTTGCCGCTATGGGACAAGCCCATGCAGTTGCTGGTCAACCGGACCATTCGTCTGAAAATCCAGCAACGTTTTGGCGGGCGGATAAAGGCGCTGGTGTCGGGCGGCGCGCCGCTCAATCCTGACGTCGGCATTTTCTTTCATGCGCTGGGTCTGACCTTGTTGCAAGGCTATGGCCAGACCGAGGCGGGGCCGGTGATCAGCTGCAATCGCCCAAAGGCCGGCCTGAAAATGGACATGGTGGGGCCGCCGCTCAAAAATACGGAAGTCCGCATTGCGGAAGACGGCGAAATATTGGTGCGCGGCGAGCTGGTGATGAAGGGCTATTGGCGTAACGAGCGCGAAACGGACCGGGTGCTCTGTGATGACTGGCTGCACACTGGCGATATTGGCATCATTGATGAAAAAGGCCGGATCAGGATCACCGACCGCAAGAAGGACCTGATCATCAATGACAAGGGCGACAATGTCGCGCCGCAAAAGGTCGAGGGCATGTTGACGCTTCAGCCGGAAATCGGGCAGGCGATGGTGTCGGGCGACAAACGCCCCTATCTGGTCGGCCTGATCGTACCTGATCCAGAATGGGCACGGGAATGGGCCCAAGCCCATGACCGGCCATCAGACCATGCCGCATTGAAGAGCGATCCCGATTTTCAGACGGCGGTTCGCGCGGCGGTGAATGAGGTGAACAAGGATCTGTCGGTGACCGAAAAGGTCCGTCGCTTCATCCTGGCCGACGAACCCTTTTCCATCGAAAATGAAGAAATGACACCGTCGATGAAAATCCGCCGACACGTCATTCGCGCGCGTTATGGCGACCGGATGAACGCGCTCTATAAGGGCTGATGCGCGCTATTTGGCGGGAGACGTATAGGACACAAAGTCGCCCAACGCGCAACTGCCGGTAATCATGCCAACTTGCAAGTCCGCAACCCGCGCAATGTCACCCCGGCAAAGCTGCGAACCCCAGACATTGGTGACCAGCGTCCCGCCGAAAGACAGGCCGTTGCAGCGGCCATTGACCCGATTGAGATAGACCGTTCGTCCCGCTTTATAGAGCAACAGATCGTCGCTGATGACCTGAAGGTCGGCGCGCTGGGTCAGGCTGATACAGCTCCGGGGTTTACCAGCCACCTTGCCTTCCAGCGCCTTGTCGAGCGCAGCCTGCTGTTTTTCGGTGAGTGCAGGGGGCTTGTCCTCCGCCATTCCACTGGTGGCGCAGGCTGCAAGCAGGACGGGCAGCGTGATCAATATCGGTCGCATGGTCGATCTCCTATGCTTCTGTTCCCCTGCCGATGCATGATGATAGCAATATCTTGGTCAGAATGCATCCTTCGCCGCACGCCGCGCGCCCAGTTCGGCGGCATCCCTGGCGCGCATGAAGGGGTTGGTTTCCAGTTCCAGCGCAATACTGGTCGGCACGGTCGGTTCCCCATTGGAACGGGCGACATCGACTTCCGCCATGCGATGCCGGATCGCTTCGTTGTCCGGTTCGGCAAACAAAGCGAAACGCCCGTTGCTCTGCGTATATTCGTGCGCGCAATAGACCTGTGTTTCGGGGTCAAGGTGCGCAAGGCGCTGCATGTTCGAAAACATCTGTTCCGCCGTTCCTTCGAACAGGCGACCGCAGCCCATGGCGAATAATGTGTCGCCGATGAAAATCAGCGGTTCGTCAGGCATATGATAGGCGATGTGCCCTGCCGTATGCGCTGGCGTGTCCAGCACATAGGCACTGTGTTCGCCGATCATCACCGTGTCGCCTTCGGCCACCTGCCGATCAAGGGTTGGTATCTTTGCGGCTTCGGCGGCGGGGCCGGTTATGAAACATCCGGTCGCCGCCTTGATCTGTGCATTGCCCCCGACATGGTCGGGATGCCAGTGGGTGTTCCATATCTGCGTGATAGTCCACCCCTGCTCCTGCGCCGCATCCAGCACCGGTTGCGCCACCGCAGGATCGACGACCACTGTCTCCCGGCTGCCGGCATCATGCATCAGCCAGATATAATTGTCGTGAAGGACGGGTATGCAAAGTATCTCCAGACTCATCACCATTCTCCACTGTTGGGCATGGATGCCCATGGTTCGGCAGGCGCCAGATGACCATCCTGCAGCAGTTCGATCGAAATATTGTCGGGCGTGCGGACAAAGGCCATATGCCCGTCGCGTGGCGGTCGATTGATGGTAACGCCCGCATCCATCAATGTCTGGCAGGTTTCATAGATATTTTCGACCCTGTAGGCCAGATGCCCGAAATTGCGTCCACCCGAATATTCCTGTGGGTCCCAGTTGTAGGTCAACTCGACCTGCGCGTCCTCATCCCCGGGGGCGGCAAGAAAGACCAGAGTGTATCGACCCTTTTCGTCATCCATGCGTTTCTGTTCCTCAAGCCCTAAAAGCTTGAAGAATCGAACGGTTGCATCGACGTCGGTGACACGGATCATGGTATGCAGATATTTGGGCATGTTGAGAAAACTCCGTTCGTCGTAAGTCAGCCACGGTTCATCTTAACCTTGGCAATCAGAGCCGCACTGAAAATAGGAACGCAAGCCGGAAAGGGAAAGTGCCATGAGCGAGAATTTGGCGAGCAAGCAAAGCTGGACCATATTGGCGGCGAGCGGGATTTTGGGCATGGCCGTCATCACCGGCGGGTATCTGCTGGGCGATGGGTTGCTCCGCGCGCGGCAGGCCGATCGGTCGGTGACTGTCCGGGGTCTTGCCGAAAAGGATGTGACCGCTGACCTTGCGACCTGGACGCTGTCCTTTTCCAAACAGGGATTTGACCTTAACGAGGTGCAGGCTGCGGCGGATCATGATGCCGCTGCAATCCGGGCGTTCTTCAAATCCATGGGGTTTCCCGATGATACGTTGAGCACGGCAGGGGTCAACGTCAACCAATGGTATGACAGCAATCGTGCCATCAACAATGTAACGATCCGCCAGAAAATTCAGCTTCGCACCAACGACATCGCCCGCGCGCGCAAGGCCTTTGCGGGTCAATTCGACCTTGTCCGGCGCGGCATCGCGCTGGAGGAAGGATCAGGCATGGTTTACAGCTTTACGAAACTGAACGACGTCAAGCCCAGCATGGTCGCCGACGCCACCAAGGATGCGCGCAACGCCGCCGAACAGTTTGCCAAGGACAGCGGCACCGATGTCGGCGGCATCAAGAGCGCGACCCAGGGCTATTTTTCCATCGGCGCACGCGATGGCGATGACATGGGCAGCGGCGCCGAATCACCCTATAAGAAGGTCCGGGTGGTGACGACGGTGGACTTCTATTTGGAGTGACGGGTTCGCGCAACTTTGCGGTCGTTCGATCCCGCCCTGCCGATGATCAAAGCAGACGTCAGTCCTTTCGCTGTCGCTTGTTTAGTTTAAGCCGTCGATCAATAATCTTCCGCATCGCCTTCAAGGCATTGTCTTCCCGAGGCAGGTCGACATAGGCCAGTAGATCTTCATGTTTGGTAAAATCGCGACCATGAAATATCCAATGCAATATGTGTCGGGTAAGTAGCTCGCGGAGCATTTGGCTCTGTTCCATGAATGCATCTTCGTGTCCGCGCGCATGAACATGCTCATTCCTCAGGCGGGCCACGTGGCTTAGTTGCCACCGTGTGAGCTGATACTCATTGTCAGCAAAAGTAGCTCGGTCGATTACCTTCTGATTTGAACGCTCACGAGCCGAGTCTTCGACATATATCTTCTCGAGCGCGGCCCAAAATCGGAGGAGTCGGTGATTGCCATTGCGTGCCTCGAAAGCATCCTGTGCAAGCTGGAGAGCTGTTACGAGTACCTTCTTGAGAGGGTGGGTTGCCAGAACAAAAAGGGCCTTCCTCGTATATGGCACGATTTTAAGATATTTCCCAAACTCTGGGAGTTGCTCATTCCACGCCTTTTCGTTGTAGTTTGGATCATACCAAATGCGGTTCTCACCAAGAAATTTGCGCTCTTGGAATACGAACTGAAACGGGCCCATCCGGAGCTGTCCCGCCGTCCAATTATTACCCGACGAGATAGTCCAACTACCATGGGTCTCGTAAATATTCATCAACGCCATCAACAACTGGAGCGCATCTAACATCCGCTCTACCGCGTCGTCTTCTAGCCGTTCCTGACAACTTAGAATGACATATCCGGAATGCGTGGGTTGGCTTGGATCGATGTGCCCGACATCGGAATTAGCGAACGGCGCGAGCTGAAGCCATTTTGGCAACTGCGCAACAGTGCGGATTGAAACATCGCCCCAGT
>JAENVZ010000296.1 GCA_016650315.1 Alphaproteobacteria bacterium
ACATCGGCTGCATGGTGAACGGCGCGGGCCTCGCCATGGCGACGATGGACATCATCAAGCTGAACGGCATGTTCCCTGCGAACTTCCTGGACGTTGGCGGCGGTGCCACCAAGGAAAAGGTGACGGCGGCGTTCAAGATCATCCTGAGCGATCCCGCGGTGAAGGGCATCCTCGTCAACATCTTCGGCGGCATCATGCGCTGCGACATCATTGCCGACGGCATTGTCGCTGCCGCCAAGGAAGTGAACCTTTCGGTTCCCCTCGTCGTCCGCCTGGAAGGCACCAATGTCGAAAAGGGCAAGGAAATCCTGGCGCATTCCGGCCTGCCGATTGTGTCGGCGGACAATCTGGGCGATGCTGCACAGAAGATCGTAAGCCAGGTCAAGCTGGCCGCGTAATTGCCATATCCCCCTGTCTGCCCGGCATTTTCAATGGCGCTGGGTCGGCAGGGTTCTCCCCTCCCCGGAGAGGCATGAACTGGAGGTAAGACAATGAAGATCCTGGTGCCCGTGAAGCGGGTGATCGACTATAATGTGAAGCCGCGGGTAAAGATGGACGGGACGGGGGTTGACCTTGCGAACGTCAAGATGTCGATGAACCCGTTTGACGAAATTGCGGTTGAGGAAGCGATCCGCCTGAAGGAAAAGGGCGTTGCGACCGAGATCATTGCGATTTCCATTGGTGAACAGAAGGCGCAGGAAACCTTACGGACTGCGCTTGCCATGGGCGCCGACCGCGCCATCCTGATCGTGAGCGAAACCGAGGTTGAGCCTTTGGGTGTCGCCAAGCTGCTCGCCAAGGTGGTCGAGGAGGAACAACCGGGCCTCGTCATTCTGGGCAAGCAGGCGATTGACGACGACAGCAACCAGACGGGCCAGATGCTTGCCGCGTTGCTGGGTCGTCCGCAAGGGACCTTCGCGTCCAAGGTCGAAGTGGAGGGTGATAGCGTCAATGTAACCCGTGAAGTCGATGGCGGTCTGGAAACGGTGAAGCTGAGCCTTCCCGCCATTATCACCACCGACCTGCGTTTGAACGAACCGCGCTATGCGAGCTTGCCCAACATCATGAAGGCCAAATCGAAGCCGATGGCGCAGAAGACCCCGGCCGATTACGGTGTGGATGTCACACAGCGTCTCACCACATTGAAGGTGACCGAACCGCCCAAGCGTGAAGCGGGCATCAAGGTTGCTGACGTCGATGAACTGGTCGGCAAACTCAAAGCTCTGGGAGTGGCATGATGAAGACGCTTGTTTGGGTTGAACATGACAATGCGTCGGTCAAGGACGCAACGCTGGCCGTTGTCACCGCCGCATCGAAGCTGGGTGAAGTGCATTTGCTGGTCGCGGGCAAGGGCTGCGGCGGCGTGGGCGAACAGGCTGCCAAAATTGCAGGTGTTGCCAAGGTGCATGTGGCGGACGATGCAGCCTATGAACATGCGCTGGCGGAAAATGTCGCACCGCTGATCGTTGATCTGATGGGCCATCATGACGCATTCCTCGCGCCTGCCACCAGCCATGGCAAGAATATCGCCCCGCGCGTTGCTGCCCTGCTTGATGTCATGCAGATCAGCGACATCCTGTCGGTCGAAAGCGAAGACACGTTCACGCGGCCCACTTATGCGGGTAACGCCATTTCCACAGTCAAGTCGTCGGACGCCAAGAAGGTCATCACCGTACGCGGCACGGCCTTCGACAAGGCAGAGATGCAAGGCGGATCAGCCTCCATCGAGGCGGTTTCCGCCACCGGCGGTGCTTCTGCGGATCGGGGCATCTCGTCCTTCATCGGCGCAGAAATAGCCAAGCTGGAGCGTCCCGAACTCACCGCTGCCAAGATCATTGTGTCGGGCGGACGTGCATTGAAGGACAGCGAGACCTTCCAGCAGGTCATCATTCCGCTGGCCGACAAGCTCGGCGCGGCTGTCGGCGCGTCCCGCGCGGCTGTCGATGCCGGTTATGTTCCCAACGACTATCAGGTCGGCCAGACCGGCAAGATCGTCGCACCTGAAGTCTATATCGCCATCGGCATTTCCGGCGCGATCCAGCATCTGGCCGGCATGAAGGATTCAAAGACCATCATCGCCATCAACAAGGATGAGGACGCCCCCATCTTCCAGGTCGCTGACATCGGCCTTGTCGGTGACCTCTTCAAAATCGTGCCGGAACTCACTGAGAAACTCTGAGGCACAACCAGCCCAATATCGAAAAGCCCCGGTCAACGCCGGGGCTTTTTTGGATGTGTTGTCAGGCATTGGGGTGAGACAGAGGACCCAATTATATAATCGGGTGCAGCCATTCAAAGCTGTCCGCGACAATGCCCCGCTGAATGCCCACAAGCTGCTCCCGAAGCTGCGATGTCAGCGGCCCACCGTCCCCAGAGCCTATGACGAAAGAGCCGTTTGGAAAACGGACTTCGCCAATGCCCGCAATGACTGCCGCCGTACCACAGGCGAATGTTTCACGCAGACGGCCACTGAGGGCATCTGCTTGCCACTGGTCGAAAGAATAAGGGGTTTCCCTCACAGTTATGCCTGCAGCCTGAGCCAGCGTGATGATTGACGCACGTGTTATGCCCGGCAGGATTGTTCCGCCCAGTGGAGGCGTGATGATTGATCCGTCGTCCATGACAAAGAAAATATTCATCCCGCCCAGTTCCTCGATCCACCGGCGTTCGGCTGCATCGAGGAAGACCACCTGATCGCATTCCTGCTGTGTCGCTTCCGCTTGGGCAAGGAGGCTTGCCGCATAATTGCCGCCACATTTGACAGCGCCCGTCCCCCCCGGCGCGGCGCGGGTATAGGTATCCGACACCCAGACTTTAATGGGCTTTTTGCCACCCTTGAAATAAGGGCCAACAGGGCAGGCGATCACACAGAAAATATATTCCGAAGCGGGCCGAACCCCCAGAAACGTTTCGCTGGCAAACATGAACGGTCGCAAATAGAGACTGCCTTCGCCTTCCGGGATCCAGTCGCTATCAATCCGGACCAAAGCTTCCACGGCCTGAAGAAATAAATCTTCCGGCAGGGGAGGCATGGCCATGCGTTCAGCGGATTGAGCAAAGCGCCGCGCATTTTCTTCCGGGCGGAACAAGGTAATTGTGCCGTCTTGAGTCCGATACGCCTTCATGCCCTCGAATATTTCCTGGGCATAATGCAGGACCGCGTTGGCCGGGTCGATCTGAAAGGGCGCGCGGGCCGCCACTTGGCCTGCATGCCAGCCTTGCTCTGGCGTCCAGCGTATGGTGACCATATGATCGGTGAATATCCGACCGAAGCCCGGATTTTCTAGCAACCTTGCACGCTCATGCGCGGCAACAGGTGAACTGTTGGGGATAATGGAGAAAGATGGCTCTTTATGCATGGATGGTCTTTTGCCAAGGCGCTTCGAAATGGCAATAAGAATTTTAACCGGTCGCCCCTCTTATCGCGCTGTCGAGGTGAATTATTTCTATATTCAGGGCCAAAATTGCACTCGAAGCGGTCCTGATGATCGCTTCCCTGATCTCCCTCGCCTGAGTGGTCCAGTACCATGAAAACCGTTCTATATCAAAAGCGTGGCGACGCCCCATAGGATCAGAATGATGCCAACCGCATGGCCGATCCACTTGCCCAGAGGCAACAGTTTTTCGATCAACACCAATCCGGCCAGCACAACGATCCAGACCAGATTCATAATGCCGCCGACAAACAGCAGCGCCATCAGCATCCAGCAGCAACCAACGCAATAGACGCCATGCAAGATGCCCATACGCAAGGCTCCCAATGCACCGGGGCGCCAAAAGCGTGTAAGGAACGATGCCGGAGCGCGGCAATGTGACAGGCAGACATTTTTGAGCGGCGAAAACTGGTACATCCCGGCGGCGATCAGAACCGCGGCCGAGAGCCATCGGCTTTGCGAACCCATTGTCATCGCTGACACTATGCCGACATGTTCTAACAGCCATTGCAATGCTACGGCAGCTAGCGAGAAGGCGAGCCACACCAGTAAATAGCCTGCCGCAAAGGCTCCGGTCGGCGCAACTCTGTCTGATAATCGTCCCTGCGCGACCGCATGACGATACGCGTGGGCATAAAGCAATATTGCTGGTGTCGCGCTGGGCGTCATCATCGCTACCATCATGACCCACCACATGGCGACCATCAATATCCACGTGCCCGCCATCCAGGCGGCTGGAGCCATGGGCATCATGTCCATGCCGGTCCCTACCATGTCCGGCATCGGGGGAGTGGTATAGTGGTGTGGGAACAGTGTGAAAGACGTCATCTCCCACACGCTCATGTTCAACCCTGCGCCCATGGCGATGTAGAGCCAAGCCAGACCACACAGGATAACAAGCCCTGAAAGGGTGATCTTGCGATCGCGCTTCAGCAGGCGTTCAAATGCAGGCAGATCTACCATGGCGGGGACGATCAGGCGCGCACGACGCCATGCTCATTCATATGCAGCCATGCAAATTGTGTGTAGCTGTTTTTCATTTCGACCTCGACCGGTCCCTGGGTCTTGCTCGACCCACTGCCGATGTCGGCCACTTCATATTCAAAGCCTTCAGGCTGAACGATCTGGACACGCGTTTCCACACCCGTCACCGGGTTGCGCAGCGGTTCACCTACCGTGTCGATATAATCCTCAACGACAATACGACCTCTGCGGCGATCCACATCAATTTCCAGGCCGATGGGCGTGAAAACCGGCGCGCTCATCTTCGTTACTGTCGAAGCAAAAACGGCAAACATCGTGGCGAACGGATCGGTGTCCTCACCCGTCATGATCCGCAACAGCGCGTCACGTTGCTTTTCATCCGCCTTCTTATCGACGAAAGCGATGGCTTCTCCATTGCCCTCATGGATCGGCCCCGGCCATTTGAAAATTGCTGCGACTCGAAGGTTGTCCAGCCGGACATTGCCATGATGGCCTTCGTCGATCTGAATACCCGCAACGGCGTGGCAATGGCCCTTGTCAGGCAACCCGTTGAATTGGCAATTGCATCCATAGTCGCAGGTGCAGTTGACCAGTTCGCTTCCCTTGATTTCCCAAGACGTCATGGCATCTCTCCCATGTCCCAATCTGCGTCATGATCATAGCAGATTGGGATCGAAGCGGCTAGAAAACCCAGCCCCGGCCAAGGCGCGTTACACGTCGAGGTTCGCTACGCTGAGCGCATTGTCCTGGATGAATTCGCGGCGCGGTTCGACGACATCGCCCATCAGGCGTGTGAAGATTTCATCCGCGACATCCGCCTGCTCGATCTCGACACGCAGCATCGAACGGTTGGCAGGGTCCAGTGTGGTTTCCCAAAGCTGTTCGGCATTCATTTCGCCCAGACCCTTGTAACGCTGAATGCTCAGGCCCTTGCGGCCCGCCAGCAGGATGGCACCGAGCAACTCGCTGGGACGAGTAATGGTCGTTCCCTTGGACGAGATCGGGGCCGGCATGTCGTCGTCGCCATCGGCTTCGTCGGTTGCGGCCTGTGCCGCGACCGCCTTGACCGAGACAAGTCGGCTTGCGGTTCTGTAGCTGTCGGCCTGTTCAGCGGCGAGCGTGTGGAGCTTGCGGGCTTCGGTTGACCCCAGAAACGCTGGCTCGATCATGTGATGATCGGTAACGCCGCGCCACAGGCGCTCGAAATGATAACCGCCCTCTTCCGAAATCCGGCCAATCCATTTGCCTTCGGTATCAGCCAGATCCAGCCAACTGGTCGCAATGTCGAGCGCCGCTTCTCGTCCTTCGCGGGTAATGTCAGGGTTCAGCGCACCCGCAAGCGCCAGCGCCTCAATGATCGTTGGATCAAAACGACGTGGTGCATAGCGCATCAGCGTGCGCATACGACGGCTGTGATCGACCAGGCTGCGCAGGTCATCGCCCGCACGCGCGCCGCCCGTGGTTTCCAGCACCAACGCATCTATGCCATTATCGACCAGATATTGATCGAGCGCCGATTCGTCCTTCAGATAGACTTCCGAGCGGCCACGCGCCGCCTTGTACAGCGGAGGCTGCGCGATCAGCAGATGACCATTTTCGATGATCTGCGGCATTTGCCGGTAAAAGAAGGTGAGTAGCAGCGTGCGGATATGTGCGCCATCGACGTCGGCGTCGGTCATGATCACGATTTTGTGATAACGCAGCTTCTCGATATTGAAATCATCGCGGATACCGGTGCCCATCGCCTGAATGAGTGTGCCAATTTCCTTGGACGACAGCATCCGGTCGAACCGCGCCCGCTCGACGTTCAGGATCTTGCCCTTCAGGGGCAGGATGGCCTGATAATGGCGATCACGTCCCTGCTTGGCGGACCCGCCTGCCGAATCGCCCTCGACGATGTATAGCTCGCTCAAGGCCGGATCTTTCTCCGAACAATC
>JAENVZ010000297.1 GCA_016650315.1 Alphaproteobacteria bacterium
CGCGCGCCCAGCGGCCATCGCCTTCATAGGCACCGCCATAAATGCCCTTTACTGGCTTTGGCACGGTGTCATAGCGACCGAATATATCCTCCATCGCCATCGATATTTCACCCAGCGTCGCCCGCGCCCGCGCAGCATTGACAGCAAGCGCCAGCACATTGCCATCGCCCCGTGCCCCCTCGCGCAGGGCGTTAAGCGCCGCCGTACACACCACTTCGTCGCGGCCAGCCTTCACCTTGGCAATGCGCGCGATCTGCGACTCCCGGACAGCGACATTATCGACATCGAGAATGTCGATCTTGTCCTCATCCTTCAAACGGAACTTATTGACGCCGACGATAACATCCTCGCCCTTGTCGACACGCGCCTGTCGTGCGGCGGCGGCTTCCTCGATCATGCCCTTTGGCCAGCCTGCCGCCACGGCCTTCGCCATACCGCCTTCAGCCTCTACCCTCTCGATAATTTCCCAGGCCTTGTCGACCAGATCCTTGGTCAGTGCCTCGATATAATAGCTGCCGCCCAGCGGATCGACGACATTGCACATGCCGGTCTCTTCCTGAATGACGATCTGCGTATTGCGGGCAATCCGGGCGGAGAAATCGGTGGGAAGCGCAATCGCCTCGTCCATCGCATTGGTGTGGAGCGACTGCGTACCGCCCAGCATCGCCGCCATCGCCTCGATGGTTGTGCGCATGACGTTGTTGTAAGGATCCTGCTCGGTCAGCGACACGCCCGAAGTCTGGCAGTGGGTGCGCAGCATCTTGCTACGCTCATCCTTCGAACCGAGTTCGGTCATGACGCGATACCAAAGCGTACGCGCGGCACGCAGCTTGGCGATTTCCATGAAGAAATTCATGCCAATGGCGAAAAAGAAACTCAAACGCCCCGCGAACTTGTCGATATCCAGCCCTGATGCCACGCCATAACGGACATATTCCGCACCGTCGGCGATAGTGAAGGCCAATTCCTGCACCTGCGTCGCGCCAGCTTCCTGCATATGATAGCCGGAGATCGAGATGCTGTTGAATTTCGGCATATGTTTGGACGTGTAGCCAAAAATGTCCGAAATGATCCGCATCGAAGGTTCAGGCGGATAAATATAGGTGTTACGGACCATGAACTCCTTCAGAATGTCGTTCTGAATGGTCCCCGATAGCTTGTCCTGTGAAACGCCCTGTTCTTCTGCCGCGATGATGTAGAAGGCGAGGATCGGAATGACCGCGCCGTTCATCGTCATGCTGACCGACATTTCATCAAGCGGAATGCCATCGAACAGAATTTTCATGTCGTCGATGGTGTCGATGGCAACGCCCGCCTTGCCGACATCGCCGGTGACGCGCGGATGGTCGCTGTCATAACCGCGATGGGTGGCAAGGTCGAAGGCCACCGATAGTCCTTTCTGCCCCCCCGCCAGATTGCGGCGATAAAAGGCGTTGGATTCCTCTGCCGTCGAAAAGCCCGCATATTGCCGGATCGTCCAGGGGCGACCTGCATACATGCTGGCTTTCACACCTCGCGTGAAAGGCGCAAAGCCCGGCAGGCCCGGATCAATGTTCGCAACGTCATCCGCCGTGTAAAGCAGTTTGACGGCAATGCCTTCAGGCGTATGCCAGGTCAGGTCCTTGCCCTTCACTTCCTTAGAAGCCAGGGCGTTCCAGTCGTTCGCGGTTGGTTTCTCAGCCATCATTGACCCTCGAATGTGGCGGGACGCTTCGTAAGAAACGCCTGCACGCCTTCCGCAAAATCCGCGCTATGTCCCGCGTCCCGCTGGTTCCGACGTTCCATCGCCAGTGTTTGCGGGAATGTGAATTCCATTGCCTGAGTAACCCCTTTTCGGATCAGCCCCAGCGCCACCGTCGGCGCCTGTGACAACCGGAGGGCAAGCGCTCGTGCCTGGGAGCCGAGTTCCTCGTCGTCCACGCACTTGTGGATCAAGCCCCAGCTTTCGGCTTTCTCGGCTGGCACGCGTTCTCCCAGCATCATCATTTCAATGGCCCGTGCGCGACCGATGAGGCGCGGCAGCATCCAGGTCGCCCCGCCATCGGGCACCAGGCCGATATTGATGAAGGCCTGCAGGAAATAGGAGGAGCGCGCCGCCACCACGAAATCGCAGGCCAGAGCCAGCGAGCACCCAATCCCGGCAACGGCCCCATGCACTGCCGCCACCATGGGGAGCGGCGCGTCCATGATCTTTTCCAGCGCAGGATTATAATGATGTTCAAGAATTGCGCCGACATCCTTGGGCAGGCCGCCGCGTTTGGCATCAAGGTCAGTGCCGCTGCAAAACCCTCTGCCCGCGCCGGTCAGGATGATCGCCCGTGCGCCCTGTTCCGGTACGGCATAAACGGCCTCCACGACCTCATCCAGCATCTCTGGCATCAACGCATTCAGACTTTCTGGACGGTTAAGCGTTATCGTCGCCACGCCATCCTCGATCGTTGCGGTAATATAGCGATAGTCGCTCAATGCACGGCCCCTTTCGACACTTCCATCAGCTCAACCAGCACGCCGCCCATATCCTTGGGATGAACGAAGATGACCGGCGTGCCATGCGCCCCAATGCGCGGTTCACCCAGCACTTTGGCGCCCTTGGCCTCCATCTCAGCCTTCGCAGCATGAATGTCGGCCACTTCAAAGCAGACATGGTGCTGTCCACCTTGTGGGTTCTTTTCCAGATATTTGAGAATGGGGCTGTTATCACCCAGCGGTTCGATGAGTTCGATCTGGCTGTTGGGCGTATCGACAAAGCAAACACGCACGCCCTGAGGAGGCAGGTCAAACGGTTCATGTACTTTCGTCGCGCCCAGCAGGTTGACGTACATTTCCACTGATTTCTCAATGGAAGGTGTCGCCACACCGATATGGTTCAAACGACCAATACTCATCAGAGTTTCTCCACGATCATGGCGATGCCCTGTCCGCCGCCGATGCACATGGTGCAAAGGCCATATTTCCCACCAATGCGTTCCAGTTCATATAGCGCCTTTACAGCCAAAATGGCACCCGTCGCGCCAACGGGATGGCCCAGCGAAATACCGCTGCCATTGGGATTGACCTTCTCGGGATCGAAACCAAGTTCCTGTGCGACGGCGCACGCCTGCGCTGCAAATGCTTCATTGCTTTCAATGACGTCAATGTCGGCAAGACTCAGGCCCGCGCGCTTGAGCGCGATAGGAACCGCCTTGATCGGACCAACGCCCATAAGGGCAGGCTCCACACCCGCATGACCCCAGGCGATGATGCGCCCCATAGGCTTCAGGCCCTTTTCGTCGACCGCTTTTTGCGAGGCGAGAACAACCGCTGCTGCACCGTCATTGATGCCCGACGCATTGCCTGCGGTCACGGACCCTTCCTTGTCGAAGGCCGGACGGAGTTTTGCCATTTCATCGAGGCTTGCATCCCCGCGGACATGCTCGTCCGTGTCAAAGACCGTCACGCCCTTGCGGGTCTTGATCTCAACCGGAAGGATTTGCGACTTGAAACGCCCTTCCGCTTGCGCGTGGGCGGCGCGCTGGTGGCTGACAACGGCAAGCGCGTCCTGCGCTTCGCGGGTAATCTGGTGCTTCCGGGCGACATTTTCCGCCGTGATGCCCATATGTGTTCCCTCAAAGGGATCGCTCAGGACCGTCAGCATCGCGTCGATCGCAGTCGCGTTTCCCATCTTCGTGCCCCAGCGCGCGCTGGTCAGCACATGAGGCGAACGGCTCATGCTTTCCGCTCCGCCCGCAACCGCAATATCGCATTCGCCCAGTGCAATCATCTGCGCTGAGGAAATGATTGCTTGCATCCCCGATCCGCAAAGACGGTTAAGCGTCAGTGCGGGTGCCTCGATCGGAAGGCCAGCCTCAATGGCGGAAACGCGCGAAAGATATGCATCCTTGGGTTCGCTCTGAATGACCTGGCCCATCACCACATGCTGAACATCACCAGGTTCAATGGCTGCACGCTTGACGGCTTCCGCGATCACCAACGCCCCCAGTTTCGAAGGGGCAAAATCCTTCAGTCCTCCGCCAAAGTCGCCAATGGCGGTGCGGACACCGGAAAGGATGTAAACAGGTTCAGTGGTCATGTCTTAAATCCTTCTCATAAGTTCCTGATACACGTTCAGGGTAACGCAATAATGTTACAACGGAATATTATCGTGCTTCTTCCACGGGTTTTCCAGTGCCTTGTTGCGGAGTTTCCGCAGGCCTAGCGCTATCCGCCGCCGGGTCGAATGAGGCTGGATCACTTCGTCAATGAAGCCTTTGCTAGCCGCGACAAAGGGATTGGCAAAACGGGCCTCATATTCCTTCGTGCGCTCGGCAATCTTGTCGGGGCTGTCCATGTCCTGGCGGAAGATGATCTCAACTGCACCCTTGGCGCCCATCACGGCGATCTCGGCGGTCGGCCACGCGTAGTTGAGGTCGCCGCGCAGATGCTTTGACGCCATGACGTCATATGCCCCGCCATAGGCTTTGCGAGTAATCACCGTGATTTTAGGCACCGTTGCTTCGGCATAGGCAAACAACAGCTTTGCACCATGCTTGATGATGCCGTCATGTTCCTGACCAACCCCGGGAAGGAAGCCCGGCACATCGACAAAGGTGATGATCGGAATGTTGAAGGCGTCGCA
>JAENVZ010000298.1 GCA_016650315.1 Alphaproteobacteria bacterium
CTGGTCCCGTCGGTCATCGCGGTGATTGTCACCGCGCTGCGCGCGGCGGCCTTCCCAGTGACGCCGGTCATTGTCGCGCCAACGGTGGCGGTGACCCTGCCGATCGAAAACGTAATAACCGCTGCCGGGATAGTAAAAACCATCATACCAGCCATAATATCCGCCGTATCCCGGATCATAATATGAACTGGCGCCGTAATAACCGGTGCCGACCGATACGCCGCCATAACCATAGCCGGAACATCCGCCCAGCGCGATGAGACCTGCCAAGCCTGCGACAGCGAAACGCGGAAATGGCGTTGCCATGGTCCGTCTCCTGAAAATATCCTGTGTCATGCAAGGATAGTAAACCGCGCTACTTGAATTAGCACTGAACGGATTAGCCCCACGGCGGCGGACCAAAAATGGCGTCGATCTGAAGAAATATGGGTAAAGGTGTTGCCGCTATACATCAGAAATCGATGGGAATGTCGATTCTGTCCAATAATTTTCCTGCCGAATCATCGTAGGAGCATATTGCGACCCGAAGGGCTCTTGGTCTGACGACAAAGAGACCTTTTCCTTGATGGCCTGGCCGGTGTTACCGACCGGGCCATTCTTTTAATTGCAAAAATTGAAAAACTCGTCAGAATTTTATCAGATGATCAAGAATTTGGGTCCGCACAATGGTGGAAGAGTGTTTATCGGCGTGGATGGATAGGGGGCCGTGCCGCACATGTGTATGAGTGTTGCCTGTTGCCCTTCTGCAATGGGGGATCAACGTCATGCGGCATGAATTCCCGGACGCCAACAAGGAGGGCATGGTCGCCCTTCGCTATTATGAGCCGCCTTTAGACCTGATCGATCTGGTAGGTTCAATCTATCTCTTCACCGCCAACACGCCTTATGTGTCCGATATGACCAGGGCGGACTTTGCACAGTTGCGGTTCATGCTGTCCGGGCGGGGCTATTACACCTTCCATGATGGCCGTCAGATAGAAACGCCGGGTGTATGCGTACTCGGACCCACCATGTCGGCCATTCATTTCGATGTGGATGGGCCGCTGCAAGTGCTGGGCGTCGCCCTGTTGCCACTGGGGTGGTACGCATTGACGAACCAGGATGCATGCAACCATGCGGACTCATTGTATGACGGTGCGACGATTGGCCCGGGATATACTGAAATACTGGAATCATTGCGGCGGACCGACAATCACGAAGAGGCGGTGGAGCAGCTTTGGACTTTCCTGCGCACCTGTTTCCGTCCGATCAACAGCTCGTTTCAGGATTTTGTGAAAGCGGCTGATACTTGGCTTGCCAATGAAAGCTCACCGCGTGTGGAAGCCCTGATAGAGGCGACTGGACTGTCCGCGCGTCAGGTCGCCCGGCTGACGAACCGGCTATATGGAGCACCACCCAAATTACTGGCGCGGAAATATCGCGCGCTGCGTATCGCATCGTTGATTGCCAGCACCGATGAAGACTGGCGCGAAATCATCGGCGACAGCTTTTACGATCAGTCGCATTTTATCCGCGAACTCAAGCATTTCGTTGGCGTCACACCACATCAACTCAAGAACAAGCTTGGTATCGTCCCGCGTCTGACATTGCTGCGTCGCCAGCTTGGTGGACGGTTTCCCTACATTTCCCGGATCAGTTAAGACTCGGCCCCCTCAATCCGCATCCGGTTGACGTTTTGGATCTGCCTGTTCAAAGGCTGAAAGTGCGCGTGCCTTTTCCGCCGCTGCCCATAGGGTGGGAAACGGCGACAGGTCGACATTGAAGCGTTCCGCCGAATAGACTTGCGGCACCAGATGACAGTCGGCCAGCGTCGGTGCATCGCCAAAGGCAAAGCCTGCCCCATGCCGGGCCACCATTGCCTCCAACGCGGTAAATCCCTCGCTGATCCAGCGCGCAATCCATGTGTTGACCTGATCCTGCGACGCGCCAAGATCATGCCGAAGCGCTTTCAAAATACGTAGATTGTTCAGGGGATGAATGTCACAAGCAATGATCCCGCACATCGCCCGAACGACCGCGCGATCCGTTGCATCGCGTGGTAGCAATGGCGGGTCTGGATATTTTTCCTCCAGCCATTCCAGAATCGCGCCGCTTTGCGTCAATATGCCGTCATCTGTCTCCAGTGCGGGGACAAGACCTTGCGGATTCTGCACCAGATAGCGGGGATCATGTTGCTCCCCCTTGCGCAAATCGACCGGCTTGTGTTGGTAAAACAGGCCCTTCAGGTTTAGTGCGATCCGCGTGCGATAGGACGTACCCGACCGCCAATAGCCATGCAGTAAAAGATCGTTCATGATTACCTCACCTTATCATTCCCCAGCCCGATTATGCCGTTTGATGCTGCACGGTATGATTTCGTTGGGATCAGGCCGGTTTCCACTAATGCTGAAACGTGCGAAATAGCCTCCCGCCGATGGATTGGGCGTGATTCCGGCAAGCTGGTATCCCACCGCCTCGAATTCACATTTCAACAGGCGGGTCGGAGTGCCGTGCTCAGCAGTAGGTCGGTCGGCATCAACCACAATCACTTCCCCTGACAATTTCAACGCCGGATAGAGCCGCCAGAGAAAGGCATAAGGCTCTGCAATTTCATGATACATATGGACCAGGAATACCCGATCGAAACTGCGGGCGGGCAGCATCGGATCATCCGCAGCACCCAGCTTCACACTGACATTATCCAGATTCTCCCGCGCCACGCGCAGGGCCAGACTGTCGCGCACCTCGGGCAATATGTCCTGCGCCAACACCCGACCGCTCGAACCGACCCGCCGTGCCAGGCGCACGGTATAATAGCCTTCCCCCGCGCCAATATCGGCGACCGTCATACCGGGCTTGATCCCGGCGCGATCCATGATGTCATCGGCCTCGTTCAATCGGTCACGGCTATCTTCATCGGACCAGCGGGTCGATACGATATTGGCCACCGGCCGATCCGCGCGGGGAAAATCCCGGGCGGTTTGCGGCCGACCGTTTTCGGGGCTGGGCATCAACTGGTCGCAAGCCCCTGTGGGCAATGCGGCAAAGGCCAGAAACGCCAATGCCGACAGGCGCATCAGTCGACATCCTCCACAACGACCGTCTCACCCGTCACGCGTTGCGACAGCGCAGCGGCCATGAACGGGTCAAGCGCGCCATCCAGCACGTCGTCGGGCGCCGTGGACACAACGCCAGTCCGCAAATCTTTCACCATTTGATAGGGTTGCAGAACATAGGAGCGGATCTGGTGGCCCCAACCAATGTCGGATTTTGACGCATGGGTGGCGCTTGCCTCCGCCTCGCGCCGCTGCAGTTCGGCCTCATACATGCGGGCCTTCAACATGCCCATGGCTTCGGCCTTGTTCTTGTGCTGCGACCGCTGATTCTGGCAGGCGACGATGATGCCGGTGGGAACGTGGGTAATGCGGACGGCGGAGTCGGTTGTATTGATGTGCTGACCACCCGCACCCGATGCGCGATAGGTATCGATTTTCAGGTCGCTCTCGTTGATCTCTATGTCGATATTATCGTCGATCACCGGATAAACCCAGACGGACGAAAAGCTGGTGTGCCGCCGGGCTGAACTGTCATAGGGCGATATGCGGACCAGTCGGTGCACGCCGCTTTCGGTCTTGGCATAGCCATAGGCGTTTTCACCTTTCAACAGCAGCGTCGCCGACTTGATCCCGGCCTGTTCGCCGCCATGATAATCGACCACTTCCACTTTCATACCGCGCCGTTCGGCCCAACGCATGTACATGCGTTGTAGCATTTCGGCCCAGTCCTGGCTTTCGGTGCCACCTGCGCCCGCATGAATTTCCAGATAGGTGTCGTTGGCATCCGCTTCTCCGGCAAGCAGCGCCTTCACCTTGTCCTCATCGGCGCGGTTGGCAAGCGCGGCGAGTTGCGCCACGCCTTCATCGACCAGGGCATTGTCGCCCTCCGCCTCAGCCATTTCCATCAGTTCGACCGTATCATCCATTTCCTGCTGGATGGCGCGGGTCGCGCCGATCGCCTGATCAAGCCGGGTGCGCTCGCGCATCACCTCTTGCGCCTTTCTGGGGTCGTCCCACAAAGTCGGGTCTTCGACGCGCGCATTCAGCTCGTCCAGGCGACGTAGCGCCCGGTCCCAGTCCAGAAAACGGCGGAGCAGCTCAAGGGC
>JAENVZ010000299.1 GCA_016650315.1 Alphaproteobacteria bacterium
AAGCTGGCGCGCGGCTATGCCCCGGTGCCGACATGGTCAGCGCATTATATCGCCGATCCGGGCTTCCGGCGGGCAGTGCGCGACTTTCTGGAGCACGAGCGCGAGGCTTCGGCGCAGGAACGGGCGTGGCTGGGGGAGCGGGTGCCGTTCAAGAAGGGGTGAGGGGGTGGATGTCGTGCCATTAGGAATTCGTCGATCCACCCCGTACCGGCATTTCACGGAATTTTAGGATGTCGGAAGTACTATAGGATGTCCTCGGCCCAGACGATACTCTGATGACAGTTGCAATCAGTTGGCCAAGTAGCATGCACTGACATTTTCCGATCAGTAATGGCTTTAAGAGAGAGAGAATATGTCCCTTATACGTCACCTGACACAGGAAGAAATGCTTGCAGTGGTTACGGAGCTGGATCAGGCGATCTACACGCATGAACAGTGGACTGAGGAGATGTACACGGCCCTGATCTGCCATGTCCATGCAGATGAACGCGACCTCAGCGACGATTCTTATCACCGTTGCCGCTTCGGGCAATGGTATTATGCCGATGGCACTGCCAAACTCTCCGACTGGCCCGGCTTCGAAGAGATCGCGATCGAGCACAAGCGCATGCACCAATATGCCACAAGCCTGTTGCGGGCGTCGATGCATGGGACGCCCATTTCGCTGCACGATTATGAACGCTTTGTCAGTGCCTTGAAGCGCATGCGGCTGGAAATTCAGACACTCAAGCGCGAGCTTGAGGTCTCGCTCTACAATACCGACGCATTGACCGGCGTTCCCGGGCGTTTGCAAATGCTCCAGAAGATGCGCGAGAATCAGGAATTCGTCGTGCGCGGTATCCATTCCTGCGCCATCGCCATGCTGGACGTTGACAAGTTCAAGGCGGTCAATGACGTCCACGGCCATCTGGCCGGGGATCATGTCCTGACCGCCATTGCGGGCTATATTCAGGCGCATCTGCGCCCCTATGATCTCATTTTCCGCTATGGCGGCGAGGAATTTTTGCTCTGCATGCCTGATGCCAATCTGGAGTCGGGCCGCGAAATTTGTGATCGTCTCAGGAGCGAACTTGGCAGCCTATCCCATGAGGCGGATGGCGGAAGCGGCTTCCAGGTAACAGTATCCATTGGTGTTGCGGAGCTTGGCGCCGATTACACAGTCGAAGAGGCGATCAATCGTGCAGATCAAGCACTTCTCTCCGCAAAGGCGGCGGGCCGCGACCGCGTGTTCGCCTGGAACCCGCCTCTCGCCATCACGCACCTTGCTGCGGGGTGAGCCCTGTGCCGCCTTGTTGTATCGGGCGTTACTCGGTCACTCATTTCCGTCATTCCCGCGAAGGCGGGAATCTATCTCCCGGGGTTAAATCAAGGAGATATGTCAGGATATGGATTCCCGCCTTCGCGGGAATGACGGATAGAGGAATTGCCCCTGCGCCGCCCTGACCAGTCCTACGCCGCGTCGCGGTTGGTTTCGTACAGCCATGCGCGGGCCTGACGCTGGGCCTCGGCGATTTCGCGGGCGGACATTTCGTCGGCGATTTCGGCGCGGCAGGATTGGCCCTCTTCACTGCCGGACAGGGCGGCAAGGTTGAACCATTTGTGGGCCTGAACCAGATCCACGTCGCGGCCACCGCAACCGGATGAAAAGGCAATACCCAGATCAAAATAGGCATTCAGGTCGCCGCGTGCTGCATCGGCGAGTCGGCTTTCAATCAGGAACGCAGCACTCTTGATACTGTTACCCATGACATTGAACCCCCTTTTGGATTTCGTCAGGGTGGACTTTGGCTCGAACGGGATAAAGAAATAGTTAACGCCATGAAAAGCACATCGTGAATAGAGCGTAAATGGATGTAATACAGGAATATTATTCTGGTTTTACTTCGATATTATCAATCAATCTTGTCCGCCCGATCTTTACAGCAGCCAGCAGACGGGCCGGTTGTTTCGTATTCGTCACGGGTTCCAGCGTTACGGCGTCCCGCAATTCGACATAGTCGATGGAATCAAAGCCCGCAGTGGTCAGCGCCGTCTTCACTTTCTCCAAAGCGGCGGCAACATCGCCGCCCTTTTCGATTCGGCTTGCCGCCTGACCCAGCGCGCGCGGCAGGGCGTGGGCGGCCTTGCGTTCCTCATCGGTCAGATAGGCATTGCGCGATGAGAGGGCGAGGCCATCGGCATCGCGCTGGGTCGGCACGCCGATGATGTCGATGTCGAAATCCAGATCGCGGGCCATGCGCCGGATGACGGCCAATTGCTGATAGTCCTTTTCGCCGAACAGGGCGACATCGGGCCGCACCTGATTGAACAATTTGGCAACGACAGTGGAAACCCCGTCGAAATGGCCGGGCCGCGCACCGCCGCACAGCCCCTCGCTGACCCCGCTGACCGTAATGACGGTCGCAAAGCCGGGCGGATAGACCTGTTCCACCGGCGGCGCCCACAAAAGGTCGCAGCCCCTGTCGGTCAGCAATTTGACGTCGCCCGCCTCCCGCCGGGGATAGTTGTCCAGATCCTCATTGGGTCCAAACTGGGTCGGATTGACGAAAATGGATGCAACGACATGGTCGGCGTGCGCTCGCGCTTCGTCGATCAGAGCCAGATGGCCGTCATGCAGCGCGCCCATGGTGGGCACCAATGCGATTCGCGCCTTATGCCCTGCCGGACCAGTTTCGCGCAGGGTGGCTACCGCTTCCCGAAGAAGCGCAAGTTCACGGATGATTTGCACGTTGATTAAGGCTCCGATATGGGCGGTCCATGCCTGTCCTTGTTGCTATGCAGCGACAATCGGGCAGGATCAAGATCGCGAATCGCGTTTGGGGGAAGAGCAGGCTCATGTCGAACGGACAGCCGCATTACATCGTCTTTGCCAATGAAAAGGGCGGCACCGGAAAATCGACCACGGCGGTACATGTCGCCGTCGCTTTGTCGATGCAGGGGCACAAGGTGGCGGTGCTTGACCTCGACCCCCGGCAACGGACCGTGACCCGCTATCTGGAAAATCGTGAGGAAACTTCGCGGCGGCGGCAGATCGAATTGCCCACCCCGGTCTATGCCGTGCATG